>DVLP01000102.1 GCA_018715445.1 Candidatus Avipropionibacterium avicola
TCGCCGACCAGTTCGCCGAGGCGCTCTCGCTGGCCGACGAGGTCGTCCTCACCCCGATCTATCCGGCCCGCGAGGACCCGATCCCCGGTGTCACCAGTGAGCTGGTCGCCGAGCGGGTCCGGACCGTACGGGGCCACCCAGCCCATGTGGTCGCCGACCTCGCCGAGGCAGCCGCGACGACCGCACGGCTGGCGCGACCCTGGGACGTGGTGATGACCGTCGGTGCCGGCTCGGTGACCTCGGTCGCCCCGCAGATCCTCTCGATCCTCGAGGGGGCCTGATGCCGACCGTGAGTGACGCCACCGCCCGGATCCGTCGTCGTCGCCGGGGCTCGACCCGGCGCACGGTGCTGACCGCTGTGGTGGGGCTGCTGGTGCTGGCCCTGGTGGTCACCGGGGTCTGGCTGGTGGGCTTCTCCTCGGCCATGGCGGTCTCCCGCGTCGCGGTGACCGGCACCACGGTGCTGTCGGAGGACCAGGTCCGCGAGGCTGCTGCGGTGAGCACCGGGGCACCGCTGGCCGGGGTCGACCTCGATGCCGTGGAGCAACGGGTCGCCGAGTTGCCGCCGGTCAGTGAGGTCCGGGTCCGGCGGAGCTGGCCCGACACCATCACCATCACCGTCACCGAGCGGACCCCGGTCTTCGCGGTGAAGCAGAACCACGGCGAGGGCCATCTGCTGGTCGATGCCGAGGGCATCGCCTACACCGAGGTCACCGAGGTGCCCGACGACCTGTTGGTCGCCACCGCCGCCGATGCCGACCTGCTCGGCGACATCGCCACCGTGATCGCGGACCTGACGCCGAAGTTGCGCCGGCAGGTGACCGCGATCTCGGCCGAGACCCGTGACTCCATCACCCTGGAGCTCAGCAAGGACCGCACCGTGATCTGGGGCAGCGCCGAGCGTGGCGACCTCAAGGCCAGCGTGCTGGAGGTGCTGCTCTCCGAGAAGGGCAGCGTCTACAACGTCTCTGCCCCCGAGCAGCCGGCAGTCCGCTGACCCGACCCCGAAGTCCAAACCTGAAGTAGACCTGTAGACATTTGGGATTGATTCGCACCGACACGGGCTGTCTCGGTGCGTTCATGTGGACACACCCCATCGGTGCCCATAGCCTGACGGGACCACGAGTCGATCAGCGGTTCTGTGACCCATCCTCAGGTCCTGATCGGTCTCGAGATCTGGCTTTCCGTGCAGTCCCAGGAGAAGGAAGCGCTTCGGTGGTTACGGCATCACAGAACTACTTGGCCATCATCAAGGTCGTTGGCGTCGGCGGCGGCGGAGTCAACGCCGTCAACCGGATGATCGACGCAGGTTTGCGTGGGGTGGAGTTCATCGCTGTGAACACCGACGCCCAGGCGCTGTTGATGAGTGATGCCGACGTCAAGCTCGACATCGGTCGTGAACTGACCCGTGGCCTGGGTGCCGGCGCCGATCCCGACAAGGGACGTCAGGCCGCCGAGGACCACTCCGACGAGATCGAGGAGGTCCTCAAGGGGGCCGACATGGTCTTCGTCACCGCCGGTGAGGGTGGCGGTACCGGCACCGGCGGCGCCCCCGTCGTCGCCCGGATCGCCCGGTCGCTGGGCGCCCTGACCGTGGGCGTGGTGACCCGACCCTTCGGTTTCGAGGGGCGACGCCGTTCGCTGCAGGCCGACGAGGGGATCGCCAAGCTCCGCGAGGAGGTCGACACCCTCATCGTCATCCCGAACGACAAGCTGCTCGACATGATCGACCACCAGGTCGCGATCCTGGACGCCTTCAAGGCGGCCGACCAGGTGCTGACCCAGGGTGTGTCCGGCATCACCGAGCTCATCACCACCCCGGGCCTGATCAACCTCGACTTCGCCGACATCAACTCGGTGATGTCCAATGCCGGCTCGGCGCTGATGGGCATCGGCATGGGCCGGGGCGAGGACAGAGCCAGGGCCGCTGCCGAGGCGGCGGTCTCGTCACCACTGCTGGAGGCCTCCATCGAGGGGGCCCGCGGCGTGCTGCTGTCGATCGCCGGTGGCTCCGACCTCGGCCTGTTCGAGGTGTCGGCCGCTGCCAGCCTCATCCAGGCCGCGGCCCACGAAGAGGCCAACATCATCTTCGGTACGGTCATCGACGACGCTCTCGGCGACGAGGTGAGGGTCACCGTGATCGCCGCCGGCTTCGAGGGCGGCGAGCCGCCGCGACGTCAGCAGGGTGTCGCCCGCAACCGCCCGGCCAACGGCAACGCCAACTCCGGCAACGGCCACGCAGGCGCCCAACAGCGCCCGGCCCAGCAGCGGCCGGCTCAGCAGGGCCAACAGCCCCAGCAGGGTCAGCCGTCCCAGCCGGGTCAGCAGCCCCAGCAGCAGCCGGGTCAGGGCGTACCGGCGCAGCAGGGTGCACCGGCCCAGCAGCGTCCGGCCCCGTCGGGCCCGATCGGCCAGCCCCGGCCCGAGCAGCAGCGCCCGGCCCCGTCCGGTCCGCAGCAGCGCCCGACCGCCCCGCCGGCCGACGACGAACTGGACATCCCTGACTTCCTGAAGTGATGCGCTGAGCCGTGTTCGTCCATCACGAGGAGCGCGACGGTCTCGGCTTGGCCTTCACCGATCGTCACGGGGGAGTGAGTGCGCCTCCGTACGACTCGCTCAACCTCGGACGCAGTGACCTCGACGACCCGGCGGCGGTGGCCGAGAACCTGCGCCGGGTCCAGCAGGCCGTGGGCGTCGACACCGTGGCCAGCGTGCGTCAGGAACACACCGCTGAGGTGGTGGTGGTCGACCGGGACTTCTGCGACGCGCCCCCGCCCCGGGCCGACGCTCTGGTCACCACGACGCCGGGCATCGCCCTGGCGGTCCGGGTGGCCGACTGCCTGCCGATCGTGATCGCCTCCCGTCGGAGCCGGGTCATCGCTGCGGTGCACGCCGGTCGAGTGGGGTTGGCCGACCAGATCATCCCGCGGGCCCTGGCCGTGCTGAGCGATGTGGCCGGTCGCCACGGCGGCACCCCGGACGACCTGCAGGCCTGGATCGGGCCCCATGTCTGCGGTGCCTGCTACGAGGTCCCCGCCGACCTGCGTGACGAGGTCGCCGCGGTGGTCCCCGATGTCGCTGCGACCACGTCCTGGGGGACACCCTCGCTCGACCTGGCCGCCGGTGCGAGTGCCCAACTGGCAGGCGCAGGGGCCGAGGTGGTGCGGGTCGGAGGCTGCACCCGGACCGATCCCGACCTCTACTCCCATCGCCGCGACGGCAGCGCTGCCGGACGGTTGGCTGCCCTGGTGTGGCTGAAGGACGCCTGATCGGCCCGACCGCGGCGCGGATTGCCTCGCTGTCGGCGTGCCACACCGGTGAAGCTGGCGTCGGGCGTCTACTGTCATGCTTGGGTGTGGTAGCACCGAAACGTGTTTGATCAGGAGAGGAAACGTCGATGGCTGAGCGACTCAGGAGGGCCGCCGCATGGCTCGGGTTGGTGGCCGATGACCGCTACCGTGACGACGAACTGACCGAGGGCGTCGACCTGGACGAGTTGTCCGAGCCGATCGAGTACACCGAGCGCACCGACCGTGCCGACCGTGACGCCGACGACCGCCACCGGGGCGAGGAGGCCAGCGTGACCGCGCTGGAGCCGCGTCGTCGTACGGCGGTGGCCGAGCGTCCCCAGGGTCACACCGCTGCAGACCACGCCCACTCGGAGACCCCTGAGGCTCCCGTCACCCGGACGGCTGACTTGTCCCGCATCATCACCGTGCACCCCCGGACCTACAACGAGGCGCGCGCCATCGGCGAGCACTTCCGTGACGGTGTGCCGGTCATCATGAACCTGTCGGAGATGGAGGGCCCCGACGCCAAGCGTCTGGTGGACTTCGCGGCTGGGTTGATCTTTGGGTTGCGTGGCAGCATGGAGCGCGTGACCAGCCGGGTCTTCCTGCTGTCACCCCCGGGGGTCAGCGTGACCGCCGAGGACAAGCAACGAATCGCCGGTGAGTTCTTCAACCAGAGCTGAGTTTCACCGCGGGACGGAGTAACCACACGTGTGGATCATCGGCCAGGTCATCGGCATTGCGCTGAACCTGTACTTCTTCGTGCTGATTGCGCGCATGATCCTGTCCTGGGTGCCTGTCCTGGTGCCCGGATGGGAACCGAAGGGCCCTTTCCTGGTGGTCGCCGAGGTGATCTACTCCTTGACCGATCCGCCGTTGAAGTTCCTGCGCAAGTTCCTTCCGCCGGTCCAGGTCGGGACGGTGGCCTTCGACCTCGGCTTCCTCGCCCTCATGGTCGGGTTGAGCGTGGCCATGTGGCTCAATGCCCTGATCTTCCTTCGCTGAGCGATCCGATTGAGCGGTTCCTGGGCTTTGGCGGTATCGTGGACAACCGCTGTACTGAATCGGGACTCGCCACACGGGCCCCGGTACGGGTACGGTGACCAAGGATCGGTCCCCGATCCACGATGAGTCCGCATAACCGCAGTGGTGACGGCCCTCGAGCAACGCCACTCAAGTCGTGAGGTGAACGATGACGCTGACGCTGGACGATGTGCGCAACATGAAGTTCCGCATTGCCCGACGGTCCGGCTACGAGGTGCTCGACGTCGACCAGTTCGTCGACCGCGTCGAAGAGGCCTTTGCCCAACTGACGGAGGAGAACGAGCAGCTCAAGCGCCAGGTTGCCGACCTGACCGAGGCCGCCGAGGCCTCGGCGAAGGCCAGTGAGGACCGCCCCGCGGCCGAGCAGCCGCAGGCCTGGGCGCCTCCGACGCCGGAGCCGGCACCGACCCCCGAGCCGGTCGCCGAGTCGAGCCAGCCCCAGGGCGAGCGGATCGTGGTCACCACGGCCGATGAGGCCAGCCCCGCGGTCGTACGACTGGTGCAGTTGGCCACCGAGCAGGCCGAGCAGCTGGTCAGCGAAGCCCGTGACGAGTCCGACCAGATCCTGCAGAAGGCCCAGCAGGAGGCGAACGGGGTCACCAACCAGGCCCGTTCTCTCGCCGAGCGCCTCGAGTCCGAGGCCCGTCTGGCCGCCGATCGCTCGCGCAATGAATCCGAGGCCCGCTCCCGCGCCTTCGACGAGGAGCTCAAGGAACGTCGGACCGAGGCCTTCTCGGCCATGGAGACCGAGCGCGACCAGCTCCGCGAGGCCGTCGGCGAGCTGCGCAACTTCGAGAAGTCGTACCGCAGCAACCTGACCGAGCACCTCAAGGCGCAGATCACCGGTCTGGAGAACGCGAACTTCGAGCCCAACAACACCCCCGGGCTCCTGCAGGACTCGGGTCAGCAGGGCACCGGGTCCGGGTCGGGATCCGGAGCGGACTCCGACACCCCGCGCCTCGACGCGCTGCTGGGTGGCGACCGCTGAGGCCCACCCCCTCCTGAACCACCCTTCGGGCCGGATCCGTGACACGGATCCGGCCCGACATGGGTTCCGGGGTGCGTCTCGTTTGCACTCCGGGCCGCCAGCGGCTACGTTCTGCGCCAACATGACATCCGACGCCTGCTCGCGAGAGAGATTCCGCGAGCACTGAGGAGGGGCAATGGCGACCACCAGGCGAGGCACGCAGCGGGCAGGGTCCGAAGGATCGACGACCTCGAAAGCCGCGGCCACGAAGGCGGTCACCGCCAAGAAGTCCCCGGCAGGGACGACTGCGGCGAAGAAGTCGGCGGCGAAGAGGACTCCGGCAAAGAAGACCACGGCAAAGAAGGCCCCGGCAACGAAGGCGACGACGGCGAAGAAGGCAACGGCCACGAAGACGGCGGCCACGAAGTCGGCGGCAAGGACGACCCCGGCAAAGAAGACCACGGCAAAGAAGTCGGCGGCAAAGAAGTCGGCGGCGAAGACGACCCCGGCAAAGAAGGCTGTGGCCACGAAGTCGACGGCGAAGAAGACGACGGCGAAGAAGACGACGGCGAAGAAGTCGGCGGCCACCACGGCCCCGGCGAAGAAGTCGGCCGCGACGAAGCGGAGCACCACCCGCACACCACCCCCGGACCGGGGGACGACGACAGGTACGACAGACGTGACCGAGAAGACCCTCACCCCGCCGCGGCCGGGCGACCTCCTGGTGGGACCCGACGATGATCCGTGGACCGAGGAGGAGCTGACCGAGGTGACCGCCGAGCTCCAGTCCGACCTGCGACGCCACGAGGAGCAGGCCGCGCTGGTGAGCGAGGACCTCGACGAGCTGCGCAACTCCGCCGAGACCGGAGGCGATGCCGCCGACGTGGGCACCTCGAACTTCGAGCGTGACCAGGAACTCGCGTTGGCCGTGCACGCGCACGAAGCCGTACGCCAGACCCGCGAGGCCCTCGACCGGATCGCCCAGGGCACCTGGGGACGGTGCGAGAGCTGCGGCGAGCCGATCGGCAAGGGTCGGCTCCAGGTGTATCCGCGTGCAACACTGTGCCTGACATGCAAGAAGCGCGAGGAACGACGCTGACCACCGATTCCGACGGCCCGCAGCGCACCGGGATCGACCGACGACTGCTGTGGGCCCTGGTGGCCGTGGTCGGCTGGGTCGTCGACCAGGTCACCAAACACCTGGCCGTCACCCGACTCGAGCCGGGTGAACCCGTCTCCGTCCTGGGACCGGTGCTGCACCTGCAGTTGGTCTTCAACGACGGCGCGGCCTTCAGCCTGGGAGGGGGCGGTCAGCTCACCGGGCTGTTCACCGCCTTCTCCTCGATCGCCGGTCTGGTCGTGATCTGGTTCGTGTTCGCACGGCTGCGCCACCGGGGCTGGGCCTTCGTCCTCGGACTGCTGGCGGCCGGCATCTTCGGCAACCTGACCGATCGCCTGCTGCGCGCCCCCGGATTCCCCGTCGGGCACGTGATCGACTTCCTGCAGTTGCCGTACTGGCCGATCTTCAACGTCGCCGACATCTGCGTGACCTCCGCGGCGGTGGGCATCATCTGGCTGGCCGTGATCAAGGACATCCCGCCGCAGGGTCGCCGCCCCGAGCCCGAGCCGGCCGAGCCCGAGCCGGCGGAACCCGAGCCGGCCGAGACCGACGAGGAGGGCCGCTGATGGCCTCCCCACGGGTCGTGCTGGTCCCCGACGGACTCGACGGGCTGCGCGTCGACCAGGCCGTCAGCCGCATCACCGGGTTGTCGCGCACCCGGGCCAGCGATCTGGCCGACGACGGCCAGGTGGTGATGGACGGTCGCGCGGTCGCCCGCTCGGACCGGGTCCGTGCCGGAGCGTTGCTGGAGGTGACCATCGGCGACGAGCCCACCGGGGTGTCGGTGGTCCCCCAGGAGGTGGCCGGGGTGCGGATCATCCACGACGACGACGACATCGTGGTGGTGGACAAGCCGGTCGGTGTGGCGGCCCACCCCAGCCTCGGCTGGGAGGGTCCGTCGGTGGTGGAGCACCTGGCCGCTGCGGGCTTTCGGATCTCGACCTCCGGGGCGCCGGAGCGGCAGGGGATCGTGCAGCGCCTCGACGTGGGCACCTCCGGGCTGATGGTCGTCGCCAAGAGCGAGTACGCCTACACCGTGCTCAAGCGGGCCTTCCGCAACCGTCAGGTCGACAAGACCTACCACGCCGTGGTCCAGGGCCATCCCGATCCGTCGGTCGGCACGGTGGACGCCCCGATCGGGCGCCACCGCGGCCATGACTGGAAGATGGCGGTCATCTCGGGCGGCAGGCCGAGCATCACCCACTACCGGGTGATCGAGATGTTCGTGGGGGCCAGCCTGCTCGAGATCCAGCTGGAGACCGGACGGACCCACCAGATCCGGGTCCACATGTCCGCAGTGCGCCACCCCTGCGTCGGCGACCCGCTGTACGGCTCCGACCCGGTGATGGCCCGCCGGTTGGGCCTCGATCGACAGTGGTTGCATGCGGTCGAGCTCGGCCTGGTCCACCCGGGCACCGGTGAGCCGGTGGTCTTCCGCAGTGACTATCCCGAGGACCTGGACCACGCGCTCGAGGTCCTCCGCGACGTCTGACGGACCAGTCCGTCACTGGCATCTAGTCCGGCCTCGGCGGTTGGGTAGTGTCGGAGGAGTGCGGAGAGCAAAGATTGTGTGCACCCTTGGCCCTGCGACCTCGTCGCCGGAGCGTCTGACCGAGCTGGTCTCAGCCGGTATGGACGTTGCCCGGCTGAACATGAGTCACGGGGACCATTCCGACCACGAGCAGAACCTGGCGTCGGTGCGCCGGGCCGCCGAGGAGGTGGGGCGACCGGTTGCGGTCCTGGCCGACCTGCAGGGCCCGAAGATCCGGCTGGGCCGGTTCGCCTCCGGTGAGGAGACCCTGGTCGAGGGGGCGCTGTTCACCATCACGACCGAGGAGTGCGAGGGGACCGCCGAGCGGTGCTCGACCACCTACGACGGCCTGCCCGGTGACGTCACCCCGGGCGACCGGATCCTGATCGATGACGGCCGCCTGATGGTCGAGGCCGTTGAGGTCACCGACACCGACGTCCTGACCCGCGTGGTGGTCGGCGGCCCGGTCTCCAACAACAAGGGCATCAACCTGCCCGGCGT
Source organism: Candidatus Avipropionibacterium avicola (assembly GCA_018715445.1). Taxonomy (GTDB): domain Bacteria; phylum Actinomycetota; class Actinomycetes; order Propionibacteriales; family Propionibacteriaceae; genus Avipropionibacterium; species Avipropionibacterium avicola. Next base: position 8,454 of record DVLP01000102.1, read on the forward strand.
CGCGGTCAGCGTCCCGGCGATGAGCGAGAAGGACATCGACGACCTGCGCTGGGCACTGCGCCACGGGGCCGACCTGATCGCGCTGAGCTTCGTCCGCTCGGCCAAGGATGCCGAGGCCGTCCACCGGGTGATGGACGAGGAGGGCCGTACGGTCCCCATCGTCGCCAAGATCGAGAAGCCGCAGGCCGTCGAGAACCTCGACGAGATCATCGATGCCTTCGACGCCTTCATGGTCGCCCGCGGCGACCTGG
>DVLP01000103.1 GCA_018715445.1 Candidatus Avipropionibacterium avicola
CCAAGGAGTCACCGGCCGCCTCGGCAGCAGCGAAGTCGCGCGGTCGGTACTCGTACTTCTCCGAGTCGACGTACTCCTCGCCACCGGGCCGCAGCGGGGTGCTCTCGAACAACTCGTAGCCGGAGTACAGACCCCACAACGGTGTCAGGGTCGCCGCCAGCACGGCCCGGATCGCGAAGGCCGTGCGTCCACCGTGCTGCAGGTAGCTCGGCAGGATGTCGGGGGTGTTGACCCAGAAGCTGGGCCGCATCCGGTCGGCGGTCTCGGTGGCGAGCTCGGTCACGTACTCGGTGAGCTCCTCGGCGGTGTTGCGCCAGGTGAAGTAGGTGTACGACTGGTGGTAGCCCACCGCGCCAAGCATCTTCATCATCTCCGGACGGGTGAAGGCCTCGGCCAGGAAGACGACATCCGGATCGGTCCGACGGATCTCGGCCAGCAGCCACGCCCAGAAGTCCACCGGCTTGGTGTGCGGGTTGTCCACCCGGAAGGTGCGCACCCCGTGGGCCATCCAGAACCGCACGATCCGCAGCACCTCGGCCCGGATCCCCTCCGGGTCGCGGTCGAAGTTGATCGGATAGATGTCCTGGTACTTCTTCGGCGGGTTCTCCGCGTAGGCGATGGTGCCGTCGATCCGCTCGGTGAACCACTCCGGGTGCTCGCTCACCCACGGATGGTCCGGGCTGGCCTGCAGCGCCAGGTCCATCGCCACCTCGAGACCGAGCTGTCCGGCGCGGGCCACGAACCGGTCGAAGGCGTCCAGGTCGCCCAGGTCGGGATGGATCGCATCGTGGCCACCCTCGGGTGCACCGATCGCCCACGGCGAGCCGGGATCGTACGGACCGGGGGTGAGGGTGTTGTTCGGCCCCTTGCGGAAGGCGGTGCCGATCGGGTGGATCGGCGGCAGGTAGACCACGTCGAAGCCCATCGCCGCGGCCGCCTCGAGCCGCTCGTACGAGCTGTCGAAGGTCCCCGACTGCCAGCGGCCGTCAGCGGTCTGGGTGGCCCCCTGAGAACGGGGGAAGAACTCGTACCAGGAGGCGAAGCCGGCCCGGCGACGGTCGACGAAGATCTCCCGCTCGACGGTACGGGTGAGCAGCGGGCGGGGCGCCCACCGGTCCATCAGGTCCCGGACCCGGGGCGACAGGGCAGTGGTGAGGCGGTCCTCCACCTGCTGCGGCTCGGCCAGGGCGGCGGCCGCGGCGTGCAACACGCCGATCTCGTCGGGGCTGGCTCCGGCGGCGTGGGCGTTGCGGCTGGCCTGCTCGAACAGCGCGATGCCCTCGGCACAGACCAGCCCGACATCGATCCCGGCCGGGACCTTGATCTCGGCGTGGTGCACCCAGGTGTGCCACGGGTCGTCCCAGGCCTCGATCCGGAACTGCCAGAGACCCTCGGTCTCCAGGCGGACCCACACCTCCCAGCGGTCGTGTCCGGCCGGCTCGCCCACCGCCATCGGATGCTCGGTGGTGGTGCCGTCGGGAGCGGTCAGGACGGCGGCACAGCGATGCGCGTCGTGGCCCTCGCGGAAGACGGTGGCACGGATCGGGAGTCGCTCGCCCGCGAAGGCCTTGGCGGCATGGGCGCCACCTTCGACCTCGGGCTCGACCTTCGTGATCGGGATGCGGCCGATGCCGCCGGTGGTTGCGGTCACGGACCCAACCTACCGTGTCGGGTCCGTGATTCAGGCCGGCATTGGGTCACCGGGGCTGCGACGGTCTATCGTCTGCTCGTGCGTGCCATTCGTCGTTTCACCGTCCGCCCGGCCCTGCCCGAGGCGCTGCAACCACTACGTGACCTCGCGTTCAACCTGCGTTGGTCCTGGCACCCGGAGTCCCGGGAGCTGTTCCGGTCCTGTGATCCGGACGTCTGGGAGGCGGTGGGCCAGGATCCGATCCGTCTGCTCACCGAGCTGCCCGGTGACCGGCTGCAGGCCCTGGCCGAGGACCGCCGCTTCGTCCGCAGTGTCGACCTGCTGTCGCAGGACCTGCAGCAGTACTGCCAGGAGGACCGGTGGTACCAGGAGTGGGCCGCAGAGGAGGCGACCGCACCGTCGGCCATCGCGTACTTCTCGCCCGAGTTCGGCGTCAGCGAGGTGCTGCCGCAGTACTCCGGTGGCCTGGGGATCCTGGCCGGTGACCACCTGAAGGCCGCCAGCGACCTCGGCGCGCCGCTCATCGGGGTCGGCCTGCTCTACCGCCACGGCTACTTCCGTCAGGCCCTGGACGCCTCCGGGTGGCAGGAGGAGCACTACCCGGTGCTCGATCCGCACGAGATGCCGCTCACCCTGCTCAAGGACGGCGAGGTCCCGGTACGGATCGAGGTCCCGTTGGCCGGGCACACGCTGCTCGCCCAGGTCTGGGTCGCCCGGGTCGGGCGGATCCCGTTGCTGTTGATGGACACCGATGTCGACGGCAACACCCCCACTGACCGCGCGGTCACCGACCGGCTGTACGGCGGCGGCCAGGACCACCGTCTGGCCCAGGAGGTGCTGCTCGGTGTCGGTGGCGTCCGCGCGGTCCGCCAGTGGTGCACCCTCACCGGGCATCCGCAGCCGGAGGTCTTCCACACCAATGAGGGCCACGCCGGCTTCCTCGGTGTGGAACGGATCGCCGAGTTCATGGACGGCGGCGACGACTTCGACACCGCCTGGGAGCGGACCCGGGCCGGGACCGTCTTCACCACCCACACCCCGGTGCCGGCCGGCATCGACCGGTTCGACATGGGTCAGGTCTCGACCCAGTTCACCGACTTCCGCAGCGTCCCGCTGGACCGGATCCTGGCGCTGGGC
>DVLP01000104.1 GCA_018715445.1 Candidatus Avipropionibacterium avicola
CGAGGACGTCCTCGATGCGGTGCAACAACGCCACGGTGGCCTTCGGGCAGGGCGTCTGCGAGACGTAGTGCGGCACGGCCGCCCAGAACGACACCGTCCGCAGGCCGGCCCGGTGGCAGTCGTGGGCGAGCACCCCGAGGATGCCGGTCGGGCCCTCGTACGTGCTCAGGTCCAGCCCCCAGTCCTCGGCCAGGCACAGGTCAGAGGTCGAGCCACTGATCGGGATCGGTCGGGTGTGCGGGGTGTCGGCCAGCAGTGCCCCCAGCATCACCACCAGGGTGGGTTGCGCCGTGCGCAGTGCCGAGACCAGTTGGCTGCTGAAGCTGCGCCACCGCAGGTTCGGCTCCGGCCCGGTGATCAGCACCAGGTCGCGTTCACCGATCCGCCCGGTCAGGATGCTGGTCGAGGGCCAGGTGATCTCGGTCTCGGTCGGTCCCGGTCGGCTCACCTGGGGACGGTTCACCTGGAAGTCGTAGAACTCGTCCGGGTCGAGGGCGAACAGTTCGTCAGCCTCGGACAGCTCCTCGAGTTGGGCGAGCGCAGAGGTGGCCGCCAGACCGGCATCGTTCCAGCCGGCGAAGGCGACGACCACGACGGGATCGACCAGGTCGCGCAGATCGACCTTCCTTCCTCCAACCATGATCGCCACTGTACTGGCCCCGGCCAGATCGGCCCATGACACCGGCACTGACAGCTTCGGTCGGGGGCAGGAGGCGTGTCTGTAGACTGTCGCCCGATTGCCCGCACTGACCCCCTGCCATCGTTCGGAGGCCCTCGATCCATGCTCACTGACAGCTCGGCTACCCACGCCCACCCCGCCCCCGGGGACCAGGACGGACGGCCGGTCGCCGCGGTGTTGTGGGACTTCGACGGGACCCTCGCGGACTCCGAGCCGCTGTGGATGAACGCGGAGTACGAACTCGTCCCGACCCTGGGTGGAGAGTGGAACGACGAGCATGCGCACAGCCTGGTCGGCAATGCCCTGCTGGTCTCGGCCCAGTACATCCTCGACGTGTGCGGTCGCACCGACATCGACCCGGCCTGGGTGGTCGACCAACTGACTGATCGTGTCGTCGAGCAGATCGTCTCGGGCGAGGTCGCCTGGCGCCCGGGTGCCCTCGAACTGCTCGGGAAGCTGCACGAGCACAACATCCCGTGCGCCCTGGTCTCGGCGTCGTACCGCAGGATGCTCGATGCGGTCGTCGACCGACTCCCGGAGGGAACCTTTGCCTCCGTGGTGGCCGGTGACGAGGTCACCAAGGGCAAGCCGGACCCGGAGCCGTACCTGCTCGCCGCCGAACACCTCGGCGTCGACCCGACCCGTTGCATCGTGATCGAGGACTCGATCCCCGGCGCCACCAGCGGCAACGCTGCCGGCGCCCTGGTGCTGGCCGTGCGCAACCTGATCGAGATCCCGGACCACCCGCGCCGGGTCCAGCTCTCCACCCTGGCCGGAGTCGAGGTGGACCAGTTGGGCCGGTGGCTCGCCGAGGCCGCCGATGCGTGACGGGTCCCGTCTGTTGCGTGGCGTGGTCGCCGCGCTGGTCGCCCTCGTCCTGGCGGGATGCGTCTCCGAGGTCAGCCCACCGCCCCCGGAGCCGACCAGCAAGCCCCGGGCCTTCACCGTGGGCACCACTGACCAGATCAGCGTGACCGATCCTGCCGCGATCACCGATGCGGCCTCGTCCACCGTCGCCTACAACGTCTTCCAACGACTGTGGACCACCGAACCGGGCTCCACCTCCCCGAAGCCGGACGCCGTGCAGGACTGCCGCTTCGATTCGCCGACGTTGTACGTCTGCACGCTGCGCAAGGACCTGCAGTTCCACAACGGCCATGCGCTCACCAGCTCGGACGTGAAGTTCTCGATCGAGCGGGCGCTGCGCCTGGAGGTCAGCGGCTCATCGGTGTCGTCGCTGTCGTCGATCCGTCGGATCGAGACCCCGGATGACCTCACGGTTCGGTTCATCCTCAGCCGGACCGACACCGAGTTCGTCTACGGGCTGGCCAGTCCGGCCGCGTCGATCGTGGACGAGGAGGTCTACGACCCTGACAGCATCCGCAAGCCGGACGAGTCGATGGTCGGATCGGGACCGTTCAAGGTGAGCTTCTTCAACTCCGAGGAGCTCCAACTGGCGCGCAACGACACCTACCAGGGCAACCATGCCGCCAGTGTGGACGGGTTGATCCTGAAGATGTACGAGTCGTCGGCCGAGTTGGAGGAGGCGATGGCCGAGAGTGAGGTCGACGTCGTCTGGCGCGGTCTGAACACTCCGGCGGTCACCCGGCTGCAGAACCAGATCCAGACCAATGCCAACAGCCGTACCGATTCCGGCTTCGGCCAGGTCGCGGTGTCCGGGGCGAGGGTGCGCCAGCTGCGCTGGCACGAGGACAGTGACCAGCGCAGCCGTACGGCGGTGCGCAAGGCGGTCGCCGGTGCCCTGCAGGACGATCGGGTGATGGCGACCCTGGTCCCCAGGACCATCGAGGGCAGCAAGGAGACCTTCGACATCGGTGCCGGCGCGAAGGTCTCCACCCCGTGGAAGCAGCGGATCAAGCTGACCCTGGCCTACGACCCGACAGCTCCTGACGCAGCCGACCAGGCCAACCAGATCCGTGCCCGGTTGGAGGACCGTGCCTCGATGTCGGTCCAACTGGTGAAGGCGACACCGGTGGAGTCGGCCGATGCCGACCTGATGCTGGTCGACTACAAGGCGTGGACCCCGACCGGCATGGCCTGGCTGCAGCCCTACCTCGACCAGGCGATCCAGTCCGATGAGGTGAAGGACCAGGTCACCACGTTGCGCGAGACCGCCGACGTGGCGCCGAGCAACGCTGCGCTCGGCAAGCTGCAGGACTTGGCCGCCGAGGACCTGGTGGTGCTGCCCATCATCCAGACCGACGAGAACGTCTTCGTGGCCGACGGATGGCTGGTCGATGCGGCGCTGCTGGCACCGGGCTGGCAGCTGGGGATGTGGGGGTTCAGACGACCATGACCGATCCTGCACTGTCGGGTGTCCGACGCGGCAGCCTCACCGAGGGCGAGCGGGTCACCCTGACCGATGCGAAGGGCCGCCGCCATTCGGTGGTGCTGCGCGCGGGCACCCAGTTCCACACCACCAAGGGTGCGGTGGAGCACGACGACATGATCGGTCAGCCGGAAGGGATCGTGGCCAGGAGCCGGCTCGGGCTGGAGTTCCTGGTGATGCGCCCGCTGCTGAGCGAGTTCACCGTGACCATGCCGCGCGGGGCCGCGGTCGTCTACCCCAAGGATGCGGCCCAGATCGTGATGGGCGCCGACATCTTCCCCGGTGCCCGGGTGATCGAGGCCGGCGTCGGTTCCGGCGCCTTGACGATGTCGCTGCTGCGCGCGATCGGACCCGACGGTGTGCTCCACTCCTACGAACGCCGCCCCGAGTTCGCCGAGATCGCGCGGCGCAACGTCGCGAACTTCTTCGGCGCCGAGCCGCCGTGCTGGACGGTCCACCTGGGCGACCTCGCCCTGGACCTGACCGACGATCCGGTCGACCGGGTGATCCTGGACATGTTGGCCCCGTGGGACTGCGTCGAGGCGATTGCCGAGGTGCTGGTGCCCGGCGGCATGGTCTGTGCCTATGTCGCCACCACCACCCAGTTGGGGCGGTTCGTCGAGACCCTGCGCACCCACACCGGCTTCACCGAGCCCGAGTGCACCGAGCACATCGTGCGGGGGTGGCATGCCGAGGGACTGGCGATCCGGCCCAACCATGCCGGCATCGGTCACACCGGCTTCCTGGTCACCGCACGACGGTTGGCTCCCGGCACCGTGGCACCACGACGCAAGCGCCGACCCGCACCCGGGGCGTACGGCCCGGACTACACCGGTCCACGCCCACCGGGGACCACCGGGCTCGACGGGTAGTGTCGAGGCTGACGAGGGGAGAGTGCACCCATGGACACCGACCACGGTGATCGCTCGGCCGAGCTGACCGCGGAGCTGAACCTGCTGCGGAGCAAGACGAATCGCCTGTCCGGTCTGTTGGCCGAGGCCAAGGAGCAGATCGTCTCGCTGCGCGAGGAGGCGGATCGTCTGGCCAGCCCGCCGGCCGGTTACGGTGTGCTGCTCGGCCTCGCCCCGGTCCAGGACGAGGACGGTCGCAGCTCGGACGTCGTGGTGGCCGATGTCTTCACCGGCGGCCGCAAGGTCCGCTGTGCCGTCAGCACCCAGTTGGAGATCGACGACCTGCAACCGGGCCGTCAGGTCCTGGTCAACGAGACGCTCAACGTCATCAAGGTGTTGGAGGTCGAGCAGGTGGGGGAGGTCTGCCACCTCAAGGACGTCCTGCCCGATCGTCGACGCGCCGTCGTCAACACCCAGAGCGATTCCGACACGGTGGTCCTGCTGGCCGAGCACCTGCAGGCGGATCGGCTGCGTCCCGGCGATGCGCTGCTGGTCGATCGGCGCACCCAGTTCGTCTACGAGGTGCTGCCCAAGCTCGACGTCGAGGAACTGGTGCTGGAGGAGGTGCCCGACATCGAGTACGACCAGATCGGTGGCCTGGGCGCCCAGCTCGAGGCGATCCAGGACGCGGTCGAGCTGCCCTTCCTGCATCCCGACGTCTACGCCGACCACCGACTGCGTCCGCCCAAGGGGATCCTGCTGTACGGGCCCCCCGGCTGTGGCAAGACGATGATCGCCAAGGCGGTCGCCCATTCGCTGGCGCAGAAGGCTGCCGCCAAGACCGGCACCGAGGGTCGAGGCTTCTTCATCAACATCAAGGGCCCTGAGCTGCTCAACAAGTACGTCGGTGAGACCGAGCGCCAGATCCGCCAGGTCTTCGCCAAGGCCCGGGACAAGGCCGTCGAAGGTGTCCCGGTGGTGGTCTTCTTCGACGAGATGGATTCGTTGTTCCGCACCCGTGGCTCCGGTGTCTCCTCCGACGTGGAGAACACGATCGTCCCGCAGCTGCTGAGCGAGATCGACGGTGTGGAGGGCCTGCACAACGTCATCGTGATCGGCGCCTCCAACCGTGAGGACATGATCGACCCGGCGATCCTGCGGCCCGGCCGGTTGGACGTCAAGATCAAGATCGAACGGCCCGACGCCCAGGCGGCACGGGAGATCTTCTCGAAGTACCTGACCGACGAACTTCCCTTGCACGACGACGATCTGGCGCAGTTCGACGGTGACCGCGAACGCTGTGTGGATGGCATGATCGACGCCACCGTGGAGCGGATGTACTCCACCGGTGAGGAGAACCGATTCCTCGAGGTCACCTATGCCGGCGGTGACAAGGAGATCCTGTACTTCAAGGACTTCAACTCTGGCGCCATGATCGGCAACATCGTCGACCGGGCCAAGAAGATGGCGATCAAGGACTGGTTGACCAGCCAGCAGCGGGGGATCCGGGTCGATCACCTGCTGCAGGCCTGTGTCGACGAGTTCACCGAGAACGAGGACCTGCCCAACACCACCAATCCCGACGACTGGGCCAAGATCTCGGGCAAGAAGGGTGAGCGGATCGTGTTCATCCGTACGCTCGTCTCGACCAAGTCCCCGGGGGCGGCCTCCCGCTCGATCGAGACGGTGTCCAACACCGGCCAGTACCTGTGATCCAGTGCCTCTGATCAAGTACCCCTGATCAGGCCCGGAAGGCCTTCTCGACCGTACGGCTGAGTTGCTCGGCGACGTCCGCGGTGGAGGCGCCCTCGCGCAGCACCAACCAGGCCCCGAACAGCAGTGTCCACACGGTCGTCTCGATCCACTCCGCCCGCAGTCCCCGATCCAGGCTGGACTCGTCCAGGCCGCGCCGGATCACCGTCGACAGGCCGTCGGGGGACGAAGGATCGGACCACGTGTCGGGGTCGACGACCGCGTTGTCGTTGAAGACGAGCCCCAGCACCGGGCCCATGGCAAGCAGTTCGTGGCTGATCCGGATCAGCGCGGCGACCGCGTCACCGTCGCCGGGTCGGGCCCGGTCGAAGGCCTCGGCGAACCGTGTCCGTGCTGCCTCGTCGACCGCGGCGATCAGGTGCTCGCGGCCCGGGAAGTGCCGGTGCAGGGTCGAGCGGCTCACCTCGGCTGCCTCGGCGACCACGGACAGGGAGGCATCGGGCCGGTCCGCCAGCACCTCGATCGCCCGATCCACGATGGCGGTCCGGGTACGGCGTCG
>DVLP01000105.1 GCA_018715445.1 Candidatus Avipropionibacterium avicola
GGCAGGGGATGCAGGGCTGAGCCGTGCTCACAGGCGACCGCGCTGACGGCCTGGAGGGTCTCGGGGGTGGGGGCGCCGTGCCAGGGCAGTGCGTGGTCGTCGCCGATCCGCTCGATCAGGGACTCCAGCCAGGTGACCTCGGCGCGGGTCTGGTGCAGGGCGTACTCGACCTCGAGCACGTGGACGCGGGGGATGCCGCGTTCGTCACAACGCTCCAGTGCCGTCGCGAGGGCATCGGCCTCACCGGTCAGGACCCGGTGGCGTTCGGAGAGGAGCTCGCGGGCCCGGTCCGGCTCGAAGTTGTGGATCTCACTCAGCCCGAGCGGGAAGCGCGGGTACTCGTACACGGGGACCCGAACGATCTCGGCGATGGCGTCCAGGAAGGCGGTCCGGCCGAGGTCGGTGATCTCGTACGTGGTCCGCTCGGGTCGGTTGCCGGCGCGGTCGGTGCCGACCACCCGCAGGTGGCCGGACTCAGCGAGCCGCCCGATCGCGTGGTAGAGCGTGCCCGGCTTGAGCTTGACGACCATGTCGGTGCGTCGCTCGGCCAGGAGCTGGTACGCCTCGTACGGATGCATGGCTCGTTCGAGCAGGACACCGAGGGCTGCCAGCTGCAGCGGGGTGAGGGTGGCTGTGCGTGCCATGGGGTGCGGTCTTCCTGATCTTCCACATCGATTGTTCCACGTGGACTATAGACCCGTAGCCTGCCCGGCCCAAATGGGCTGTGGTGACCTTTGCCACGGTGGACGGGGTCGAGTAGCGTCAGGGCACGCTGCGACGAGGGAGGCAGGATCATGGCTTTGCGAGTGCTGGTGGTCGGATGCGGAAACATGGGGGCCAGCCATGCGCGGGCCTACCACAGCAATCAGGGCTACGAACTGGTCGGACTCGTGGCTCGGACGTCGAAGCGGCGCGGCCCGTTGGCAGCCGAGCTCGGCGGTGTCGCCGAGTTCGACGACTTCGCCACCGCCCTGGCCGAGACCACGCCCGACGTGGTGAGCGTCAACAGCTACCCCGACACCCATGCCGAGTACGCCCGGGCTGCGCTCGAGGCCGGCTGCCACGTGTTCTGCGAGAAGCCGCTCGCCGAGACCGTCGAGCAGGCCCAGGAGTTGTTCGAACTGGCGGTGGCCAAGGATCGCAAGCTGGTCGTCGGCTACATCCTGCGGGTCCACCCGGTGTGGCAGGACTTCATCGCCCGCGCGCGCGAGCTGGGCAAACCGCTGGTGATGCGGATGAACCTGAACCAGCAGAGCGATGGCGAGATGTGGGACCTGCACCGCAACCTGATGAGCGCCATGAGCCCGATCGTCGACTGCGGGGTGCACTACGTCGACGTGATGTGCCAGATGACCCAGGCCCAACCGACCCGGGTGTACGCGATGGGCGCCCGGCTCGCCGACGACCTCAAGCCCGGCATGTACAACTACGGCAACCTGCAGGTCCACTTCGACGACGGCTCGGTCGGCTGGTACGAGGCCGGCTGGGGCCCGATGATGAGCGAGACCGCCTTCTTCGTCAAGGATGTGGTGGGTCCGAAGGGGTCGGTCTCCATCGGTGACTCGGCCTCGGACTCCGACGACATCGGCGGCCACACCAAGACCAACTCCCTGGTCATCCACCACTCCGAGCTGACCGACGACAACCGCTTCGCCCGCGAGGACGAGATCGTCCCGTCGGCGGGGGAGCCCGACCACCAGGCGCTGTGTGATGCCGAGCAGCAGTTCCTGCTGGAAGCGATCACCCAGGACCATGACCTGACGGACCACCTGCGTGATGCGGTCAACAGCCTGCGGATCGTGCTGGCCGCCGACGAGTCCGTACGGACCGGGCAGGTCGTCGACCTCTGAGGCAGGGCCGGGTCCGGTGACCCGGGCCAACCCGGGATCAACTGGAACCGTCGCCGGGTACGCTCCCGACCATGGAACCCGCCGGACATGACCTGCCCGTGGAGATCCTCTGGCGTGACGGTGTCGCCGAGGACGTCATCATCCGGCCCGACTGGTCGGAGTCGTTGACCCCGTCCGGGCTGCTGGACCTCGTACGTGACCTGGTGAACACCGAACACGGTGGAGCCGGCGACGCGACGGACTGGCGGTTCGCCCTCAGCCTGAGGAATATCGCACTGGAGGACCTGGCCGAGTTCACCGCCCAACTGGCCGATGCCCGGGCCGAGGCCGCAGCCGAGGCGGGTGAGCCGCAGGTGACCACCACGCTGCACTTCCGTGCGGTCTGGCACCGTGGCGCACTGCTCGAGCTCACCGGCGATGATGCCTGGGCGGAGCTGCCGCTCCAGGTCATGGGAGGCGACATCGCCGCTGCGATCGTACGACCCGAGATGCCTGCGGCCACGACGGTCGCGCGGGACCGACTGCTCACGTTCATGGGAAGAAGGGGCTGAGATGACCGACCTGACCGTTGATGTCTCGTGGTTCAAGAGGCACATCGATGACTGGGAGGACTTCCGCCTCCACCTGAGCCAGGCCTCGGGCCGGACCAACGGCTACGGCACGGACCTGCCCGAGATGCACGAGCGGATGCCCGAGGACCTCCAGGCGGTGGTCCCGAAACTCACCACCGCCAAGGAAACCCTGAGCGACAACTTCATGGCTGGCGCTCGTGTTGCCCGCAGGTACACCGAACTGCTGCACGAGACGGCGACGGCCTACATCACCAACGAGGCAGAGAACCAGGCCGAGATCGATTCGCTGATCGAGAGGTTGGAAGAGTGACCGGGACCAGTGCTGAAGAGCTGCAGGAACTGGGCGAGAGGCTGTCCACCGCCAAGACCATGTTGACCGGACTCTATGACCGCCTGTCCCTGGACTACGGCAGTGTGGCGGCGATTCGCTACCACTTCACGCGCGACGGTCTGGGCGGCGAGGCCGAGGACATGCGTGACAACAGTCGCACGATGACCTGGCACGTCGTCCCCGGGGACGACCTGGCAGGCTACGACGAGAGCGGCACCAACGTCGTCGGGGCCGGGATGCGGGTGCACAGCGCCAGTCACGAGCAACAACCCGCTGCGGTCGCCTCGGCCGAGCTGCTCGAGCAGACCAGGGACGAGACCGAGACGCTGAGCCAGTTGACCGGCGACGACCTGGATGCCCTGGCCAGCATCCCCACCGTCCTCGGCTACAGCAACGAGAAACTGGCCGACATCCGCGACATCCTCGAGGACGACATCAACGCCATCGTCGAGCTGCAGAACAGCGTCGTCAACGGTTCGGACTGGACCGGGATCGGGCGTGACGCCTACTACAACTCACTCCAGCCGCAGCACGCCGCGTTCACCGAGGCCCAGGACAACGTGAACAACCTGATCGAGGCCAATGTGGCGCTCGCGCAGATGACGGCTGACCTGTTCAGCGCCTTCGTCGAGATCCGTGAGGCCCAGTGGGAAGGGTTGCAGGAGATCGGTGGCGTGATCTTCAGCCTGGCCAATCCCACGAACTGGCTCAGTCACGCCCAGAAGGTGTTCGACAAGGCCGTCGAGATCAAGGCCGGGCACATCCAGGAGTTCCAGGACGAGCTGGACGAGCTCGCCAACTCCGCCGAGCGGCGGGCCGTGATCGAGAAGGCTGAGGCCACCGCCTCCATGGAGTGGCCCGAGGCCCCCGAGGGCATCACCGGCGACTGGAGCCACTGACTCTCCGCCCCCGAGCTCGTCGAGGGGACTCCGGCCTCCGACCCCCGAGCCCGTCGAGGGGCTCCGCCTCCGCCCCCAGCCCGTCGAGGGGCCCCGAGCTGTGGTCGCCTCAGGACGCCCACTTCTCTGCCACGGTGGCAATCACCCGGGCATTGCGGTTGGTCGCCGTGCCGAAGGCACGCTCGACGGTGTCGCCGTTCAGTGAGCTGGCGTGGTAGTTGTTGCGCTGGGCCAGCAGCAGGTGCACGGCCCTGCCGGACACCAGCGCGTGGTCCGGTCCGTTCCAACGTTCGCAGAAGGCGGTCACCGTCGCCGGGTCCGGATCCTGCTGCAGCAGGGAGACGTAGTGGGCGCCGGCCTCGGGGTGTGCGGCCGCGAACCGTACGGCATCGTCAGCGACCTGGCGCAGCTCGCGCAGGGTGAGGACCACTGTGGGGACAGGGAATCCGGCAGCTTCCTCGTACGCCTGCTCCAGCTCGGCGGCCACCAGTGCGGTCGAGCGGCGAGAGGAGTCGAGCCGGACGTTGCCGGTGTTCAGCCAGGTGGCGACATTCGTCCCTCCGCCGACCTCGGTCGCGGCGGCCACTGCGTCCTTGGAGAACTTGCGTTTCGCGCCGAGGTTGATCGCCCGGAGGAAGGCCACGTAGCCCGCCATGTCAGTCGCCCGGGGCGGAGAAGATGATCGAGAAGTCAAGCACACAAGGCGAATCCGCTGTCACCTGCTGCAGGTGAGGTCCGTCGACGGGGCCGTCGGGTGCAGTCCACGGTTCCACGCAGAATCCGGGCCCCTGCTCGTACGTGACCCAGATCTCGGTGTTGGAGGTCAGGGTCAACGACGGTCCGACCGGCCAGTTGATCGTCGGGTTCTGGGCGATCTGGTCGAAGACACCGCTCATCGGCGTGGTCGGTGCACCGGCAATCGTGCGTTGGCCGTTCTCGTCCATGGTGAGCTGGCGGCCCGGACGGAAGTCGACCACCGCCGTGCGAGCCGGATCGTCGTCGAGCCGGGTGATGAACCAGGGGTGGAATCCTGCCGAGGCGCTGAAGGCGTCACCGTGGCTGTGGACCGCGAGTTGGGTGATCAGGGTGGTGTCGGTCAGCTCGTACCGCTGGGTGACGAACCCTCGCCACGGCCACTGGTCGGGCTGGTCGGGACCGATCTGGATCGACTGCTCGACCAAGTGCGGAGAGACGGTGTCGATCTGGAACGGCCAGGAGTGGACCAGGCCGTGTTGGCCCGACAGCGCGCCCGGACGCAGATCGCGAGTGAGGTCAGGTGTGCCGGTCAGGGTGCCGCACCACGGCGCCAGCGGGAACGAACCCCGATAGAAGTCGGCTGCGGAGCGGGGCTCCACGTCGGCGATCACCTCAATGCCGCCGACGACCAGGGAGACCAGTCGGCCGCCGGCCGAGGGCTGCACGGCCGCGGTGGTACGACCATCGGGGGAGGTGAGCGTGACCAACTCTGTCATGGCCGCGACCCTACCGTGAGGTGAGCCTGAAGCCGGCAGGGGCCAGCGATCACAGCAGGGCGATGAGGGGTCCCCCGACCGCGCCGAGGATCACCACCACCCAGGGTGGCACCTTCCAAGCGACCAGGGCAATGAAACAGACCAGGGCCAGGGCGAGACTGGCCGGTCCCGAGACCGCGGTGGTGAACACTGGTTGGTAGAGGGCTGCGGCAAGCACTCCCACCACAGCGGCGTTGGCGCCACGCATCATCGAACGAGCCCAGACCCGGTCGCGCAGGGCGTCCCAGAACGGCAGGACTCCCAAAAGCAGCAGGAATCCCGGCGGGAAGATCCCGGCCAACGCGATCGCGGCACCGGCGACCGATCCGGGGCCGGTCGTCGACACCGCCCCCAGGTGGGCGGCCACCGTGAACAGCGGACCGGGCACGGCCTGGGCGCCGCCGTAACCGGCCAGGAACTGCTCCGGTGTCACCCAGCCGGTGTCAACGATCCCGGTCTGCAGCAGCGGCAGCACGACATGCCCGCCGCCGAAGACCAAGGCACCCGCTCGGTAGAAGGCGGCGAACAGGTCGAGCTCCTCGATGCCGGTCAGCCGGGCGGCGATCGGTGATCCGACCAGCAGGACCACGAACGCCGTCAGGCACGCGATCCCAGCTGTCCGGCTGATGCCGAATCTGACGGATGTGGCGGCTGAGTCATCTCCGGTACGGCAGAACAGCCAACCCGCGAGCGCGCCGAGGACAATGACGCCGGGTTGGGTGACAGGCGACAGCACGAGCAACACAGCGACCGCGGAGAGAGCGGCGATCGCCGCCCGCTGCCGGTCCGGGGCGAGCGAGCGTGCCATGCCCCAGACAGCTTGGGCGATGATCGCCACCGCCACGATCTTGAGTCCGGTGAGGATGCCGGTCCCGATTGACCCGCTGAACCAGCTCGCTCCTGCCGCGAAGGCGAGCATGAGAATCGCCGATGGCAGAGTGAAACCGACGAATGCGGCCAGTGCGCCGCCGATCCCGGCACGGCGCAGACCCACAGCGAAGCCGACCTGGCTCGACGCCGGTCCGGGCAGGAACTGGCACAACGCCACCAGATCGGCGAACTCATCGTCCTCGAGCCACTTGCGACGCTCGACGAATGCCGTACGGAAATAGCCCAGGTGGGCGATCGGGCCACCGAAGGAGGTCAATCCGAGCAGCAGGAAGGCGCGGAAGGCCTCCCACACAGTGCCGCGGGCGGGGGCGCTCGGCGCAGAGATGTCTGTCACGGCGGCATTGAACCACGCGCCGATGACAGTGGGGTGACGGCTGGAATGTCCAGAGGGTCGGGTCGGGCCAACGCCCCAGACGGCGCAGATTCCGCGGGGTGAAGGCGCCGGCGGCAATGGCCGCGGCACCGATGCAGACCCCGAGGATCACCAGCAGACCGCGCTCGCCCTGGGCGTAGAACCAGATGCTGATGCCCGCGACGACCACGCCGATGATGATCAGGACCACCGAGGTCCGCTTGTCGCGTGCGGCCGTCGCGGGATCAATCGGTTGGGTTCGACACCCGTTCAGTGTGGCACAGGTCGGTGGTCGGCGATGAGCTGCTTGCCGCGATCGTCGTCATCATAGTGATTGCTGGTCAGCACGCCGACACAGACGCCGTCCTTGCCGTACCAGACGGTCCAGCCCTGGTCGTCCTCCGAGCCGTGGTCGGTGTCGAAGCCGTCACCCCAACCAGCCCACTGCAGCGGATGGTCCCCGAGATCGGACCAGAAGCTCGGGATCTCTTGCCAGGCACGGTCCTGGCCGGCTGCGTTCTGTCCCGCGATCGTTCCCTGGGTGGTGGCGTCGTCCCAGTGCTCGGTGGCGATCCGGCGACCGGCGACCGCATGCTCGGCGAGCACACCGTCACCGGCAGCCCACACCCCGTCGACACCGGTCGACAGGTGGTCGTCGACCAACAGGCGTCCCTGCTCGGTGGGCAGGCCGGAGCCCAGGTCACCACTCGGCTCGATCCCGAGGGCGACCAGGACGACATCGGCCTCCAGCGCCTCCCCGGACTCGAGCACGACCGTACGGGGCCCGCGGACCTCGGCGACCGCCGCCTCGGTCCGCACCGTCACCCCGGCCTCGGCCAACCAGCCGGCGAGCTTGTCGGCAGCGAACCGGCCGACCCGGTCCAACTGTGGCTGCGACGAACGGGTCACCATGGTGACCTCGGTGCCGCGACTGGCCAGCGACACCGCAGCCTCGCAACCGATGAAGCCCGAGCCCACCACGATCGCGGTCCGGGCCTGCTCGGCATCGGCGACCAGGCTGCGGGCGAGCGCCAGGCTGCGCAGCACGTGGACCTGGCTGTCGTCCTGCCCGGGCAACCTGATCGGTCGTGCCCCCGCGCAGATCACCAGGCGGTCGTACGGGACCGTGGCACCGTCGGCAGTGGTGAGTTGCCGGGCCGTGGTGTCGATCCCGGTCACGGTGGTGTCGAGGCGGACGTCGATCCCGGTCAGGTCGGCATCGATCGGGGTCGGATCCGCGGCGGTGCCGGCGAGGACCTCCTTGGACAGGGGTGGTCGCTCGTACGGTGCTGCGCCGTCGGCGCTGAGCAAGGCGATCGGCCCCGGGCCGCCTGCATCGCGGTAGGCCGTTGCGGCAGCAACGCCAGCGGGACCACTTCCGACAACTACGAGTCCGGTCATCCCGCCAGCATGGCACTCATCGCGCCCGGGTGGAACCGTCTCCGCCCTCAGGCGCCGAGCGGCTGGTCCAGCCAGGCACCGAGCGCCACGGCGGCCGAGGCGCGTGGCCAGCTGTGGATCGGGCGACACTCGATCCGGGCGTCGGTCCCGGTGATCGCGTGGTAGCGCTCGAGCGCGGTGCCTCGGCAGGCCTCCCACTCGGCCTCGTTCATGGCGGCGCGGATGATCGTGCGTTCCGGCTCGTGCATCCGCAGGACCGTCGGCAGCATCCGGCCCAGCGTGTACGCCCGTTCGAGATAGAGCGGTTCGAGCACGGGCAGCCGGTCCTCGGGGTAACCACTCATGATGAGCAGCGGCGTGTCCGCCGGCAACAGACCCTGACTCACCGCGGCCG
>DVLP01000106.1 GCA_018715445.1 Candidatus Avipropionibacterium avicola
GCGGGACAGAAGATCCGCATCAGGCTGAAGGCCTACGACCACGAGGTCATCGACTCCTCGGCGCGCAAGATCGTCGACACGGTGACTCGGACTGGTGCGAAGGTTGCCGGCCCGGTGCCGCTGCCGACGGAGAAGAACGTGTTCTGTGTGATCCGTTCGCCCCACAAGGACAAGGACAGCCGCGAGCATTTTGAGATGCGCACCCACAAGCGTCTGATCGACATCATCGATCCGACGCCCAAGACTGTGGATTCGTTGATGCGCCTCGACCTGCCTGCCGGCGTCGACATCGAGATCAAGCTCTGAGGACGGTCACGATGAGCAATTCAGCAGAACGCAAGGTCAAGGGCCTGCTGGGCACCAAGCTGGGCATGACCCAGGTCTGGGACGACGAGAACCGCGTCATCCCGGTCACGGTCGTCCAGGCCGGCCCCAATGTCGTCACCCAGATCCGCACCCAGGACGCCGACGGTTATTCCGCGGTCCAGCTCGGGTACGGCGCCATCAAGGCCAAGAAGGTGACCAAGCCCGCCGCAGGTCACTTCGAGGCTGCCGGGGTCACCCCGCGCAAGCACCTGATGGAGATCCGCACCTCCGACGCCAGCGAGTTCACCCTGGGCCAGGAGCTGACCGCCGAGATCTTCGCCGCGGCCGAGGCCGTCGACGTGACCGGCATCAGCAAGGGCCACGGCACCGCCGGTGTCATGAAGCGTCACGGCTTCTCCGGTCTGGGCGCCGGGCACGGTGTGCACCGCAAGCACCGCTCGCCGGGCTCCATCGGTGGCTGCGCCACCCCGGGCCGTGTCTTCAAAGGTCTGCGCATGGCCGGCCGGATGGGCAACGAGCGCGTCACCGTCCAGAACCTGACCGTCCACGCCGTCGACGCCGAGCGCGGCCTGTTGCTGATCTCCGGCGCCATCCCCGGCCCCAAGGGCAGCCTGGTCGTCGTCCGCAACGCGGTGAAGAAGGAAGGATCCGCAGCATGAGCACGAACCAGCTCGAGTCCCAGGACCGCACCGTCGACGTCGTCGACACCGCCGGCAAGAAGGCCGGCTCGGCCGAGCTGCCGGGCGAGGTCTTCGACGTGCAGGCGAACGTGCCGCTGATCCACCAGGTCGTGGTGGCCCAGCTCGCGGCCGCCCGTCAGGGCACCCACTCCACCAAGACCCGCGGCGAGGTCCGCGGCGGTGGCGCGAAGCCGTGGCGCCAGAAGGGCACCGGTCGTGCCCGTCAGGGTTCGCGGCGTGCGCCGCAGTGGACCGGCGGTGGCGTCGTCCACGGCCCGAAGCCGCGTGACTACGCCCAGCGCACCCCGAAGAAGATGGTGGCCGCCGCCCTGCGCGGAGCCCTGTCGGACCGGGCCCGCGGCGGACGTGTCCACGTGGTCAGCTCGGTCATCGAGGGCGACAACCCCTCGACCCGCACCGCGATCGCCACTCTGGCGGCCGCTGTCGGCGCCGAGAGCCTGGATCGTCGCATCCTGGTCGCCCTGCACCGTGATGAGGACCTGGCCTGGCTGAGCCTGCGCAACGTCCCCGAGGTCCACGCCATCGCGGTCGACCAGCTGAACGCGTACGACGTGCTGTGCAATGACGACATCGTCTTCACCCAGGCCGCGCTCGAGGCGTTCGTCGCCGGCCCGGCCCGCGGCAAGTCGGTCAAGTCGGTTGCCACTGAGTCCGAGGCTGCCACCGAGTCCGAGACCGAGGAGGACACCAAGTGAGCAACGTCAAGATCAAGACCCACCAGGACGTGCTGATCGCCCCGGTGGTGAGCGAGAAGAGCTACGGCCTCCTCGACGAGAACAAGTACACCTTCCTGGTCGATCCGAAGGCCAACAAGACCGAGATCAAGCTCGCGGTCGAGTCGGTCTTCAACGTGAAGGTGACCAACGTCAACACGATCAACCGGGCCGGCAAGGTCCGCCGTACGCGGTACGGGACCGGTAAGCGTCCCGACACCAAGCGCGCGATCGTGACCGTGGCCGATGGCGAGCGCATCGACATCTTCTCCGGCGCCGACAGCTGAACCGACTGCACACCAAGGAACTGACATGGCTATCCGCAAGTACAAGCCGACCACACCAGGTCGTCGCGGCTCCTCGGTTGCCGACTTCGTCGAGGTGACCCGCTCCACCCCGGAGAAGTCGCTCGTCGCGCCGAAGACCAAGACCGGTGGCCGCAACAACAGCGGCCGCATCACCACCCGCCACATCGGCGGCGGTCACAAGCAGGCCTACCGCCTGGTCGACTTCAAGCGCTACGACAAGGACGGTGTCCCGGCCAAGGTCGCTCACATCGAGTACGACCCGAACCGCACCGCCCGCATCGCGCTGCTGCACTACCACGACGGTGAGAAGCGCTACATCCTTGCTCCGGAGGGCCTGCGCCAGGGCGCCACGGTCGTCGCGGGCGAGGGATCGGACATCAAGGCCGGCAACAACCTGCCGCTGCGCAACATCCCGGTCGGCACCACCGTGCACGCCGTGGAGCTGCGCCCCGGTGGTGGCGCCAAGATGGGCCGCTCCGCCGGCGCCTCGATCCAGCTGGTCGCCCGCGAGGGTGGCACGGCGACCCTGCGTCTGCCCTCGGGTGAGATGCGGATGGTCGATGTCCGCTGCCGCGCCACGGTCGGCGAGGTCGGCAACGCCGAGCAGGCCAACATCAGCTGGGGCAAGGCCGGCCGCAACCGCTGGAAGGGCAAGCGCCCGACCGTCCGCGGTGTCGTGATGAACCCGCACGACCACCCGCACGGTGGTGGCGAGGGCAAGACCTCCGGTGG
>DVLP01000107.1 GCA_018715445.1 Candidatus Avipropionibacterium avicola
ATGATCGTCTCCGCCTTCGGTGGGCGACTGCTGCTGCTCCAGGCCTTCGACGTCGAGGGTGACGCCGCCGCGGCCCAGCAGCGGGCGATGACCACCATCGACCTCCCGGCACAGCGCGGTCAGGTCACCGACTCCCTGGGTCGGCCGCTGGCGGTCACCCAGGAAGCCTTCGCGATCACCGCCGACCCGACGATCACCAATCCGGTCGACGAGGACGGCAACCCGACCCGGGACAACCAGGTCAGCTGGATCGCCTCCATCATCGCCCGCCACCTCGGCGGCTCGATGAACGACTACCTGCCCGCCCTGACCAAGCCCGACACCCGGTTCGCCTATGTCGCCCGCAAGGTCCCGGCCGCCACCTATGCGGCGATCATCGACGACCTGAACGAGATCAACGCCGCCGGGATCTACCGCGAGTCGGACCCGGTCCGTACCTACCCCAACGGCACCCTGGCCGCCAACCTGCTCGGCTTCACCGACCACGAGGGCAAGGGTGTCGCCGGGATCGAGTACGCCCTCGACGGCCAGCTCACCGGGACCGACGGACAGGAGAGCTACGTGGTGGCCCCGAACGGGTCGCGCATCCCGCTGGCCGGGACGGTGCTCAACCCGGCCGTGGACGGCACCAACTACCGGCTGACGATCAACTCCGAGATCCAGTTCATGGCCGAGCAGGCCCTCAACGCCAAGATCTCCGAGGTCCAGGCCAAGAGCGGCATCGTGATCGTGATGGACATCAAGACCGGGCAGCTCGTTGCGATGGCCACCGCCCCCGGTTACGACCCGAACAAGCCGGGCAAGGCCGACCCCGAGGACACCGGCAACCGGCCGGTCCAGATGGCCTACGAGCCCGGATCGGTGCAGAAGATCCTCACGATGGCGGCCGTGATCGACGAGGGCCTGGCCGACCGGGACACCCGGGTGGTCGTCCCGCCGTCGATCCGTACCGATGCCGGTGTGGTCAAGGATGTCTGGGACCACGGCGAGATCCACCTCACCACCCGGGGTGTGATGGCCCGGTCGTCCAACATCGGCACCATCCTGCTCGCCCGCCAGATGTCGCAGCAGAAGCTCCATGACCGGCTCGCCGACTTCGGCCTGGGGCGCCCGACCGGCATCGAGCTGCCCGGCGAGGCCTCCGGCCAGATCCCCGAACGCGACATGGCCGGCTGGAAGCGTGACCAGATCGCCTTCGGTCAGGGGCTGTCGGTGACCGCGATCCAGGAGGCCGCAGCGATCGCCGGCATCCTCAACGGCGGCGTCTACAACCCGCCGACCGTGATCGACTCCGCGACCGCTGCCGACGGCAGCCCGGTCGACGTGCCGCGTCGCGAGTCCCGCCGGATCGTCTCCGAGCGCACCTCCGCGGTGATGGCCGAGATGATGGAGGGGATCCTCTACAGCGACTCGCAGATCAGCAACCTCGGCCTGGACGGCTACCGCACCGGTGGCAAGACCGGGACGGCGCAGCGGTACAACGCCGAGTGTGGCTGCTACAAGGGACGTACCACCAGCTACGCCGGGTACGCCCCCGCCGAGGATCCGCAGCTGCTCACCTACGTCGTCCTGGACGACGTGGTGAAGGGCAACACCGGCGGCGGCACTGCCGGCCCGGTCTTCCAGGACGTGATGAACTTCGCCCTCCCGACGCTGGGGATCATGCCCTCGACGACCAAGCCGGAGTTGGGCGGGCTCGAATGGTGACTCTCCGGTAGCGTGCAGACGTGAACCAGCCAGTTCCAGCAGCCGAGTCCTCGGCGATCCCCCTCACGAGCCTGCGAGCCGACGACTCGGCCGTGCGGGTCTCGACGCTCGTCGGCGGCTCCGATTCGGATCCGGTCGTCGACGCGATCGTCCTCGATTCCCGTCAGGCCGCGCCCGGCGGGGTCTGGGCGGCCCTGTCCGGGACCCGGACCCACGGTGCTCGCCATGCGGACGGTCCGATCGCGGCCGGGGTGGCAGCGATCCTCACCGACCCCGAGGGCGAGCAGATCCTGGCCGAGTCGTACGGCTCCGACGCCCTGGCCAGCGGGGTCGGCCCGGTCGTGCTGGTCTGCGACCAGCCCCGCGCCGTCACCGCGCGGTGGGCGGCCCGACTCCACGGCCGTCCGGGCGAGCGGATGACGACCTTCGCCGTCACCGGGACCAATGGTAAGTCCACCACGACCTTCCTGCTGCAGATGGCGCTGCGGGCGCTCGGCCAACGGACCGGCCTGATCGGGACGGTCGGCTTCCACCTGGACGACGAGCCGATCCCGGCCGCGACCACCTCGACGGTCACCACACCGGAGGCGCCCGACCTGCAGGCGACCCTGGGACGGCTCGCCGATGCCGGGGCGGATGCGCTGGCGATGGAGGTCTCCTCCCACGCGCTGGCTCTGCACCGGGCCGACGGGATCGTCTTTGACGTCGCCGGCTTCACCAACCTGGGTGTCGACCACCTCGACTTCCACGCCGATCTCGAGGACTACTTCGCCGCCAAGGCACGGTTGTTCACCGCCGAGCTGAGTCGTCGTGTCGTGCTGCCGTTGGACGATCCGTACGGGCACCGCCTGGTGGAGCAGGTCCGCGCCGAGCGGCCCGATGCGCTGCTGGTCACCGTCAGCCTCGACGACCCCGATGCCGCCGATGTCGGGGTCAGGTCCTGGACCCCGACCGAGACCGGCAGCCGGGTCGAGTTCGTGGTGCACGGACGGGCCGTGCTGGCCGAGATCTCCCTACCGGGGGTCCACAACGTCCGCAATGCGCTGCTGGCCCTGGGCATGGTCGTCGCTTCCGGGGTCGATGACCTGGACACCGCCGTGGAGGGGTTCGCCCTGGTCAGGGTGCCCGGCCGGATGGAGCCGGTCGTTCTCGAGGCCAGTGCCAGTCATCCGATCCCACCGCGGGTCTTCGTCGACTTCGCCCACACGCCGCAGGCCGTCCGGGCCGCGGGGGAGTCCTTCGCCGATGCCGGTCCGGTGGTCATCGTGGTCGGCTCCGGTGGTGACCGTGACCCCGGCAAGCGGGCCCCGATCGGTGAGGCCGCCGCGCTGGGGGCCGATGTGGTCGTGGTGACCGACGACAACCCCCGCTCCGAGGACCCGGCCGCCATCCGGGCCGAGATCCTGGCCGGGGCCCGTGCGGTCGAGGGTGGCCGGGCCCACGAGGTCGTCGACGGTGGTGACCGGGCCGCGGCGATCCGGTTGGGTCTGGAAACCGCCTGCGCGACCAGTCCGGTCGCCACGGTGCTGGTGCTGGGTCGCGGTCACGAGACCCAGCAGCTCACCGCCGACGGGCCCGTCGACTTCCACGACCCGACCGTTGTGGCCCAGCAGTGGCAGGACCTGGCGGCCCCCGGGCGGGGAGCCGGGTCATGAGGCCGCGATCCCTGGACGCGGTGGCCGACCTCGTCGGTGGCACCGCGCACCACGTCCCGGCGACGTCGATCGGCCCCCGGGTGGTCATCGACTCCCGGGAGGTCGAGCCGGGGGCGCTGTTCGTGGCGCTGCCCGGCGACCGGGTCGACGGGCACCGCTTCGTGGCCGGTGCGGTGGCCGACGGGGCCGGTGCCGCCCTGGTGGCGGCCGACCGGTGGGACCCGGCGAGCTCCGACGTCCCGGTGGTCGTGGTCGACGATCCCCGCGCCGCCCTGGGCCGGTTGTCGCGTGCCCTGCTGGACGCCGAGGCCGACGTCCCCGGCCGAACCAGACCCCTGCTCGTGCTCGGCATCACCGGATCGATGGGCAAGACCTCGACCAAGGACCTGGTGGCCCACGTGCTGGGCGCCGCCGCCCCGACCGTGGCCCCCCGCAACTCCTTCAACAACGAGATCGGCGTCCCGCTCACCGCGACCGCGGTCGACGGCGCGACCGGCTTCCTGGTCAGCGAGATGGGGGCCCGGGGGATCGGCCACATCACCACCCTGTGCGAGTTCACCCCGCCCCGGATCGGCGTGGTGCTCAACGTCGCCCACGCCCACATCGGCGAGTTCGGCAGCCAGCAGGCGATCGCGCGGGCCAAGGGCGAGCTCGTCGAGGCGCTGCCGGTCGAGGGATGGGCGGTGCTGAATGCCGACGACCCCTTGGTCGCTGCCATGGTCGAGCGCACCGCGGCGGCCGTCGCCTGGTTCAGCCTCGGCGAGCATGCCGATCGGCCCCGGCTGCCCGATGCCCGCCCCACGGTCTGGGTCGGTGCCGCAGAGGTCGAGCACGATGCGTGGGGGCGTCACCACTTCGATCTGTTGCTGGCCCGTGGCGAGGAGCCTCCCGTGTCGGTGGGGCGGGTCGGACTGGCCACTCCCGGACGGGCCCAGTTGTCCAACGCGCTGGCCGCCGCCGCGGCCGCGATCGCTGCCGGGCTCGAGCCGTCCGAGGTGGCCGCCTCGCTGGACGGGGCCGGCCTCCGTTCGCGGTGGCGGATGGAGCTGCATCCCTGCGCCGACGACTCCCTGGTCGTCAACGATGCCTACAACGCCAACCCGGATGCGGTGCTCGGCGCGGTCGGGACCGTGGCCGGGATGGCCCGTGACAACCAACGGCGCTTCGGGGTCGTGCTGGGCGACATGCTCGAGCTCGGTGACCAGGCCGTCGCCGACCATCGGGCCACGGGTCAGGCGGTCGCTGCCGCCGGGGCGTCCTGGGCGGTCTTCGTCGGCCAGCATGCCGGTGACCAGGCCGTCGGTGCCCGCAGCGCGGGGTTGGACGAGGACAGCATCAGTGAGGCCGCCGACCATGCGACGGCCCTGGAGCAGATCGGGCGACACCACCGCAGTGGCGATGTCGTGCTGGTGAAGGGATCGCGGGGGATGGCACTGGAGACGGTGGCCGATGCGCTGGTGGCGCGTCTGGGGCCGGCAGCGGCACCGACCGACGGGGGTGCAGCGTGATCACGATCGTCCTGGCCGGGGTGATCGCCCTGCTCGGCACCCTGATCGGCACCCGTCTGGCGATCTCGGTGTTGGTCTCCAAGGGGTACGGGCAACTGATCCGTGACGACGGGCCGACCTCCCACCACGTCAAACGGGGCACCCCGACGATGGGCGGGATCGTCATCGTGCTGGCGGTGCTGGTCGCCTACGCCGCGGCCCACCTGATCACCTGGACCCCACCGCGGGCTTCTGGGGTGCTGCTGCTGTTCCTGACCGCCGGACTCGGGCTGGTCGGCTTCCTGGACGACTGGATCAAGATCTCCAAGCAACGCTCGCTCGGCCTGCGCAGCGGTGCCAAGCTGACCGGTCAGGTCGCCATCGGCCTGGCCTTCGCGATCCTGAGCTTCCAGTTCCCCAATGAGCGCAGCGGACCGGGCTTCTACGAGTCGTTGGGCGGGATCACCCCTGCCTCGCCGGCACTGTCCTTCCTGCGCGACATCCCCTTCCTGGTCATGCCGATCGGGGTGGCGGTGCTGTGGATCCTGTTGTTGATCGCCGCGGCCAGCAACGGCATGAACCTCACCGACGGGGTCGACGGCCTGGCAGCGGGTGCCTCGGTGATGGTCTTCGGCGCCTACAGCCTGGTCAACATCTGGCAGTACAACCAGTCGTGCGCCAATGTCGGCGTCGCCGGCCCGACCTGTTACGAGGTCCGTGACCCCCATGACCTGGCCGTGGTTGCGGTGGCGATCGCCGGTGCCTGCTTCGGGTTCCTGTGGTGGAACTGCCAGCCCGCCAAGATCTTCATGGGTGACACGGGATCGCTGGCCCTCGGTGGGGCGATGGCCGCGATGGCGATCTACACCCGTACCGAACTGTTGTTGCTGCTGATCGGTGGGCTGTTCGTGATCAACACCCTGTCGGTGATCCTGCAGGTCTCCTACTTCCGCCTCACCGGCGGGAAGCGACTGTTCCCGATGGCGCCGTTGCACCACACCTTCGAGTTGAAGGGGTGGGCCGAGTCCACGGTGGTGATCCGGTTCTGGATCATCGCCGGGATCTTCGTCGCGGTCGGGTTGGCACTGTTCTACGCGGAGTGGGTGAGTGGTCTGTGAGCGAGATCTGTGAGTTCCTGACCGGGGATCGGCCGAGCGCCGATCGCGACTCGGACTGGTCCCGGGCCCATGTCGTGGTCGTCGGCCTCGGCGGCTCCGGGTTCGCGGCGGCGGACGGGCTGTTGGAGTTCGGTGCGCGGGTCAGCGTCCTCGACGACGGCGAGTCGGAGTTGCTCACCGAACGGGCGACCCTGCTGGAGACCCTCGGCGCGAGCGTACGACTCGGGCCCGGCTCGACCGACGTACTGCCCGACGGGGTCGACCTGGTCGTGCCGTACCCCGGTCTCAGCCCACGCTTCCCCCTGTTGGTCGAGGCCGCCCGGCGCGGTCTGCCGATCTGGGGCGAGCCCGAGCTGGCATGGCGGCTGAGCGGTGGCCGTGACGTCGTACGACCACCGTGGCTGGGTGTCACGGGCACCAACGGCAAGACCACCACCGTGCAGATGCTGCACGCCATGATGGAGGCGGCTGGCCTGCGCAGCGGCCTGGTCGGCAACATCGGACGCCCGGTGATGGAGACCGTGCTGGACCCGGAGCCGTACGACGTCCTGGTGGTGGAGCTGTCGAGCTTCCAACTGCACTGGTCCAACAGCCTGGCCCTGCACTCGGCCGCCGTGCTCAACGTCCATCCCGACCATCTGGAGTGGTACGGCAGCGGCGATCCTGACGACCCGCAGGCCCGTGCCGCCTATGCCGCCGACAAGGCCGTGATCTACGAACGTGTCACCCACTCCTGCGTCTACAACGTGGCCGAGCCGGTGACCGAGCAGATGGTCGTCGACGCCGATGTCACCGAGGGAGCACGGGCGATCGGCTTCAGCCTGGGCACCCCGGGACTGTCGATGCTCGGCGTGGTCGACGACCTGTTGGTCGACCGGGCCTTCGTGGAGCAGCGCCGCACCAGCGCCCAGGAGCTGGCCTCGGTCGACGACATCCGTCCGCAGGCCCCGCACAACATCGCCAATGCGTTGGCCGCGGCCGCCCTGGCGCGCTCCTTCGGCGTCGCGCCGACCGCCGTCCGTGACGGGCTGCGCGCTGTCGAGCTCGGCGGGCACCGGATCAGTGAGGTCGCCGAGCATGACGGCATCCGCTGGGTCGACGACTCCAAGGCGACCAACCCGCACGCGGCCGCCACCTCCTTGTTGGCCCACGACAAGGTGGTCTGGATCGCCGGCGGGCAGGCGAAGGGGGTGTCCTTCGACGAACTCGTCCAACAGGTGGGGGATCGGCTGCGTGCCGCGGTGCTGCTCGGCACCGACCGGGAGGTGGTCGCTGAGGCACTGCGCCGACACGCGCCCGAGGTCCCGGTCCTGACCGTCGAGTCGTCCGACACTGAAGCCATGGAGTCGGTGGTGAGTGCTGCAGCATCGCTGGCCGGACCCGGTGACACCGTCCTGCTCGCGCCGGGTTGCGCCAGCTTGGACATGTGGTCCAGCTATGCCGCCCGCGGTGACGACTTCGCCGCCGCTGTTCGCCGCCACATCGCCGCGTCGGGGGAGGACCACTCGTGACCACCTGGACCGACGCGCCGACCGACCGGGCCGGCGGGCCCCGCGCCACTGTGGCCCAGCTCAAGGCAGTCCTCGACCGACCGATGGCCAGCCAGCACCTGGTGGTCGCCTCGGCCGGGTTGCTGCTGGGCCTGGGGATGATGATGGTGCTCTCGTCCTCCAGCGTGATGGCCTACAACAGCTACGGCGACTCGTACTACTTCGTCAAGCGTCAGCTGGTCTTCCTGGCCATCGGCCTGCCGGTGGCCTGGCTGGTGTCGCGGATGTCGCGCTCGGTGCTGCACGTGATGGCCTGGCTGGCACTGCTGGGCTCGATGGTGCTGCTGATGCTGATCTTCGTGCCGGGCCTGGGATCCTCGGCCGGTGGCAACGACTCCTGGCTGGCGCTGGGCTCGTCGTCGTTCCTGCGGATCCAGCCCTCCGAGTTCGCCAAGGTCGCGATCGCGCTGTGGGGTGCCGACGTGTTGGCCCAGAAGCACAAGCTGCTGGACCAGCCCCGTCACCTGGCGGTGCCGTACCTGCCCCTGGTGGGGATCGTGGTGGCCCTGGTGCTGTTGCAGAAGGACCTCGGTACGGCGATGGTGATGGGCCTGATCGTGCTGGGCGTGCTGTGGATGGTCGGGGCACCGAAGCGCATCTTCTTCACCCTGGTGCTGATCGCCACGGCCGGTGTCGGGGCGATGGTGCTCACCAGCCCCAACCGGGTCCGTCGCTTCCTCGGCTTCCTCAACCCCGGCGAGGACAAGCTCGGGGTCAACATGCAGGCCAGTGTGGGACTGGAGGCGATCGCCTCCGGTGGCTGGTGGGGCCGTGGCCTGGGCCACAGCCTGGAGAAGTGGGGCCGGCTCTCGGCGGCCCACACCGACTTCGTCTTCGCCGTGATCGCCGAGGAGCTCGGCCTGATCGGCAGCCTGACCGTGCTCGCGCTGTTCCTGGTGCTCGGCTACGCCGGCCTGCGGATCGCGCTGCGGTCGGACCGCCCGTTCTACCGCTACCTGGCGATCGGGATCACGACTTGGTTCCTGGGCCAGGCCCTGATCAACATCGCGGTGGTGCTGCGCTGGGGCCCGGTGATGGGCGTCCCGCTGCCGATGGTCTCGTACGGTGGTTCGGCCCTGTTGGCCAACCTGCTCGCGCTGGGACTGCTGCTGAACTGTGCCCGCAACGAGCCCGACGCCCGTGAGCTGATCACCGGCAAGCGGGCCCGCCAACCCCGGCCACGGGTCACCACCGTGGTCGCCGGCCAGGAGCGCTGATGGGATCAGTCGTCCTGGCTGGCGGGGGGAGTGCCGGGCACACCTCACCCCTGATCGCCACCGCGAAGGCCCTGCTCGCCGCCGACCCGTCACTCGACGTGGTTGCGGTCGGGACGGCACGGGGACTGGAGACCCGGGTGATCCCGGCGGCCGGCCTGCCGTTGGAACTGATCGACCCGGTCCCGTTGCCGCGCCGACCCGGGGCCGACCTGGCCAAGGTGCCGTTCCGGTTGCGCACCGCGGTCCGCCAGGCCCGCGAGATCCTCGAACGCCACGATGCCGATGCCGTGGTCGGTTTCGGTGGCTACGTGTCGATGCCGGTCTACCTCGCGGCCCGTGCCCGCCGGATCCCGATCGTGGTGCACGAGCAGAACGCGCTGCCCGGGGTGGCCAACAAGGTCGCGGCCCGGTTCAGCCGTCACGTGATGGTCTCCTTCCCCGACACCCCGCTGCCCGGTGCCCGGTTGGTCGGACTGCCGATCCGCCGCGAGATCGCCGAGCTCGACCGGGCGGCCCGTCGCGACAGCGCGGCCGTCGGCTTCGACCTCGATCCGCAACGCCCGATCCTGTTGGTGTCGGGCGGTTCCCAGGGGGCGCGCAGCATCAACAGCGCGGTCGTTGGCGCCCGGGATGCCCTGCTCGCCGCGGGGATCTCGATCCTGCACGTCCTCGGGTTGCGCAACATCACTGAGTCCGACGTCGCCATCGACGACCCGACGACGGGGGCGCAGTACCGTCCGGTCGGTTTCGTCGACGAGATGGCCGACGCCTACGCCGCGGCCGACCTGATGCTGTGTCGCTCCGGTGCCGGGACCGTGGTCGAGACCGCGGTCACCGCGCTGCCGGCGATCTTCGTGCCGTTGCCGCACGGCAACGGTGAGCAGGCCCGCAACGCCGATCCGCTGATGGCGGCCGACGCCGGCGTGCTGGTCCCCGACGCGGAGTGTGATGCCGCCCGGGTCAGCGCCGAGGTCCGTGCCCTGATGACGGACCCGCAGGCCCTGGTCGCCATGGGTGAGCGGGCCAGGGCCGTGGTGCCCGGTGATGCCGACCAGCGGATGGCCCAGGTGGTGCTGGAGGTGATCGGCTGATGCCCCTCCTGGAGCCGGCCCCCGTCCCACCGCACACCGATCTCGGTCACGTCCACTTCATCGGCATCGGTGGCGCGAGCATGTCCGGGATCGCCCAACTGATGGCCCGGCTGGGGCACCGGGTCTCCGGGTCCGATGCCGTCGACTCGCCGGCCCTGACCGCTCTGGCCGAGCAGGGGATCGAGGTCCACGTCGGCCACCGGGCCGAAGCGGTCGCCGAGGCCGACTCGGTGGTCATCACCTCGGCCCTGCGCGCCGACAACCCCGAGCTGGTGGCAGCCCGGGACCGTGGCCTGCCCGTGCTGCACCGCAGCACGGCCCTGGCCAGCCTGACGACCCACCAGCGCAGCGCACGGGTGATCGCGGTCAGCGGCACCCATGGCAAGACCACCACCTCGGCCTGGATCGCGGTCACCCTGGCGGCGCTGGGACGAGACCCGTCGTACGTCGTCGGGGCCCCGATCGCTGCCAGTCAGGTGTTGCCGGCCGACAGCTTCGCCCGGATCGGCAAGGGCCCGGAGTTCGTGATCGAGGCCGACGAGTCCGACGGCAGCTTCCGGCAGTACCCGGCCCGGATCGTGGTGGTCACCAATGTCGAGGCCGACCACCTCGACAACTGGGGAACCGCCGAGGACTACGCCGCCGGGTTCGACCGGTTCGCTGCCGCCGAGGGGGTCGAGACCGCCGTCGTGAACATCGACGACGCCGGGTCCCGCGCCCTGGCCGAGCGGATCGGCGACCGGGTCCGGGTGGTGACCTACGGTGAGCACCCCGATGCCCAGGTCCGGATCAGCCAGGTGGAGCTGACCGATCGCCGCAGCAGCGCCACCGTCGAGTTCGACGGCAGCGGCGGACGGATCCGTACCGCCCTGCTGGGTCGGCACAACCTCAGCAATGCCGCCGCGGCCTATGCCGTCGGGCGCCTGGTCGGGCTCTCCGACCTCCAGGTCCGCATGGCCCTCGAACGCTTCGCCGGGACCGCGCGGCGCTTCCAACTGGTCGGTGAGGCCCACCAGATCCGGGTCTACGACGACTATGCCCACAACCCGACCAAGGTCCGCTCGGCCCTGCAGGCGGCCCGCACCGCTGCCGGCCGGGGCCGGTTGGTGGTGTGCTTCCAACC
>DVLP01000108.1 GCA_018715445.1 Candidatus Avipropionibacterium avicola
CGACGCCAGCGGGGCGATCGTCATCCCGGACCGCACCACCCTGGTCGACTTCGTCGAGGCAAACGTCTCCGCCGCACGTCAGGATCCTGCACAGGACGGGCTGGTCTACCGCTACATCGACTACTCGAAGACCCGTGACGGCGAGGTGCACGAACTGCAGTGGTCGTGTTTCGGCGACCGTCTCCACGCGATCGCGGCGCGGCTGCAGCAGGTGGCCGAACCCGGTGACCGGGTGGCGATCCTCGCCCCCCAGGGCCTGGATTACATCGTGTCGTTCTTCGCCGCGATCCACGCCGGACTCATCGCCGTGCCCCTGTTCGACCCGGACGAACCCGGGCACCATGACCGCCTCCACGCGGTCCTGGGCGACTGCTCGCCTTCGGTCATCCTCACCTCGACCGAATCCGCGGCCGGCGTCCGGACGCTGTTCCGCGAGCTGCCGGCCCGCCGGCGTCCGCGCACCGTCGCCGTCGACGCCATCCCCGCCGAGCTGGGCGTCGGCTGGAGCCGGCCGGAACTGAGCGCGGACGACATCGCCTACCTGCAGTACACCTCCGGCTCCACCCGTGTCCCGGCCGGTGTGGAGATCACACACCGCAACGTGGTCACCAACGTCATCCAGCTCTTCGACGGACTCGGCCTGTCCAGGTCCTCCCGCGGCGTCACCTGGCTTCCCCTGTTCCATGACATGGGCCTGGTCAAGGTCATCGCGCCGGCGCTGGTCGGTTCCACCGTCACCGTGATGAGCCCCCGCGCGTTCGTCCAGCGGCCCGGCCGCTGGATCAGACAACTCGCCGAGGTGGCCGCCGAGGAGGGCGTGGAGGGCGTGTTCGCCGCCGCACCCAACTTCGCGTTCGAGCACGCCGCCCGCCGCGGACTGCCCCGCGAGGGCGAGACCCTCGACCTGTCGGGCGTCACGAGCATCATCAACGGCTCCGAGCCGGTCACGCCCGCGTCGATGCGCGTGTTCAACGAGGCGTTCTCCCCGTACGGGCTGGCCCCGTCGGTCATCAAGCCCTCGTACGGGATGGCCGAGGCCACGCTGTTCGTGTCCTCGCCACGCAAGGACGACCAGGCGATCGTCATCCACGTGGACCGGGGCGACCTGGGCAAGGGCGTCATGACCGTGCTGGACCCCGCGCAGGTCGCGGGGAACGACGACGCGATCCCGCAGGTCGCCTGTGGCTACGTCGCCCCGAGCCAGTGGGCGGCGATCGTCGAGGCCAACATCGACGAGGCGACGGGGGAGCACGACGGCACCGGCCGCGAGCTGCCCGAGGGCCGGGTCGGCGAGATCTGGCTGCACGGCACCAACGTCGGCCGCGCCTACTGGGACCGCCCCGTGGACTCCGAGGCCACCTTCGGCAACACCCTCGTCGAGCGCCTGGACGAGGGCTCCAAGACCGTGCGCGAGTTCGGCACCGTGCCCGCCGACGGGAAATGGCTGCGGACCGGTGACTACGGCGCGTACGTCGACGGCCAGCTGTACATCACCGGTCGCGTCAAGGACCTGGTGATCGTCGCGGGCCGCAATCACTACCCGCAGGACCTGGAGAACACGGCGCAGGACGCCTCCGACGCGCTGCGCCCCGGTTTCGTGGCCGCGTTCTCGGTGCCCGCCAACCAGCTTCCGATCGATGCCCGTAACGGTGCGGAGATCGCCGCCGATGACTCTTCGGAGACACTCGTCCTCGTGGGCGAGCGGGCTCCAGGCGCGGGCAAGGCGGATCCCGGACCCATCGCGGATGCCGTCCGTTCCGCGATCTCCGCACGGCACGGTGTCACGGCCCAGGACGTGCTCCTGGTCCCCGCCGGATCGATTCCACGCACCTCCAGCGGCAAGATCGCACGCCGCGCCTGCAAGGCCGCGTACGTGGATGGCACGCTGCGTGGAGGGCACCAGCAGACCGCCTTCCCGGACCTGCCGACGCAGTAGCGTCCGACGACCCGGCCGGTATCGGCGCGCCCCGGTGCCGAACAGCGACGGACGTACCGGACCACACCCGAGGAAAGGCGAGCCACACGATGGCACAGAGCGAGATGACGGTAGTAGAGCTCCGCGAGTGGCTGCGGAGCTGGGTCTGCCGGGCCACCGGCCTCGACCTATCCAAGGTGACCGACGACCGGTCGCTCGAGGAGTACGGTCTGTCATCGCGGGACGCGGTGACCCTCTCGGCGGATCTGGAGGACCTGCTGGGCCGTCCCCTGGACGCCACGGTCGCCTACCAGCACCCCACCATCGAGACCCTCGCCGAGTACGTGATCAACGGTCCGGTCGAGCTGGACGAGCCCACCGATCTGCACACGTTCCGTGAGCGCGGCGCCGGCATGGAGTTCGACGTCGCGGTGATCGGTATGGCCACCCGCTTCCCCGGTGGCGCCGACAGCCCCGACGCGATGTGGGAACTGCTCGCCTCCGGCCGTGACGCGACCGGCCCGCGCCCCGCCACCCGCTGGTCGGAGTGGGCGGGCGACTCCTACGTGCAGCAGGTCCTCGCCGAGGCGCCGGACCACGGTGGGTGGCTCGCCGACTCCGA
>DVLP01000008.1 GCA_018715445.1 Candidatus Avipropionibacterium avicola
ACAGGACACGACGACCCGGTCGCCCTCCTCGACGATCTCGGTCACCTCGACGCCGGTCTTGACGTCCAGGGCCGAGGCGAGCGCATCGGTCACGAAGCCGGTGCCTCCTCCGTACTGCCAGAAGCCGGCCCCGACGAAGTTCACGGCAGCGAAGAAGAAGTCGACGATGCTGACCCGGTCCGCGTCGGTGGTGAACAGTGCTCGCACGATCGGATCGACCAAGTAGGTGTACGCCTCGCTCGACAGGTGACGGTCGCAGTACTCGGCCGCGGTCATCGTGTCGAAGCCGGCGGCCCTGCCCAGGTTGGCATAGCTCAGCGACGACCGCAGGCGTACGGCGTCGGCGGCCATCCGCACCAGCCCGGCCTTGGCCCGGCCGGAGAGGAGTCCGGTCGTGAGCGCGTCACTGACCAAACGTCGCCCGGCGGGACGCAATCGGTGCAGCCTGCCGCCCCTGGGGACCGCGAGGACGCCCGGCACCGCACGGATCTGCTGGCCCATCCCCAACTCGTCCACCAGATCGGCGACCGCCCGATAGCTGGTGGGCAGGATGTTCGCGGCCCGGTTGATGGTGAAGCCCTGGTGTCGCCGACTGCTCATCCGACCGCCGGTGCGACTGGACGACTCCAGGACCCGTGTGGTGCAGCCCATGGCCTGCAGCCTGTGGGCGGCGCTCAGTCCGGAGATCCCTGCTCCGACGACGATGACGGAGGGTCGGGCGCTCATCGCCGTCTCCCTCCACCCGGACGTCCACGGAGGACCTCGATGAGTCGGTGGGCGGCGCTCTCGCCGGCCCCGACACTGGTGTTGACGCTGGTCTGGGCGCCGAAGTCACCGGCGAGGTGCACCCTGCGGTCGGAGCGGGCCACTCGGGCGACCGCCCGCAGACCGGCGAAGGTGCCGACCCGACTGGCCACCATCGCTTCGGGCCAGCGGCCCACCGCCCAGGCGGCCGGTTCGACCGACCAGTGGAGAAACAGTGAGGCCAGGGTGTCGACCGTGGCCTCGACCAGCGCCTCGTCGCTGTCGTCGAAGTGCCGGTGTGACCAGTCGCTCATCCAGAAGCCGGTGAGGATGCCACCACCGGGCGGGACGCGACCGGGCGCCAGGTGGTGCCCCAGCCCGACCGCGGACAGGTCCGCCCCCGAGCTGACCGGTCGGATCACCACCGAGGCCGGTTCCTTCGGTGCCTGCGGCACACCCAGACCCACCACCAGGGCGCGCGAGTACTCCAACGTGGACAGGTAGTCACGGCGGACCGGGTCGAGGGCCGGGAGCAGCTCGAGCATGGTCGGGGCCGGAACGCCCACAATGCAACCGTCGAAGGATTCCCTGAGGGTCGTCCCGTCATCGGTGGTGCGGACCAGTTCGACGCGGTCACGGTACTCCTGCACCTCGACCACGGTGGTGTTGCGTCGCACCTCCAGCCCGGCCGCGGCGGCCTCCAGGAAGAAGGCGATCCCGTGCGGGTGGGTCCACAGGTGTCCGGCCACCAGGAAGGACTTGATGGCGGCGAGCAGGTCCACCACCGACACCCGGTCGGGTTCGACCAACAGCTTGCCGCGCAGGAAGGCTCCCAGGACGATGTCGTCGACTGCGGGCGTGGCGTGGGTGGCGAGGAACTCGTGGGCGGTTATGGTGTCAAGCCCGGCAGCGGTCGACAGGTCGTCGTCGTTGACGACCCGCAGCAGCGGCGCCAGACGCGCAGCCAACCGGAGCAACGAACGCTTGTCCGTTGCATCCAACGCGTCGAAGGACAGCAGCGACCATGGCCGCCGCCGGGCAAGTCGATGGATCCGTCCGTCCTCGGTGCGGACACCGACGACCACCGCGCTCAGTATGATCTCCTCCATCACGCCGAGCGCGGTGGCCAACCGCCGTACGGCGGTGCCGGTGGAAGCGATCGCCCCGGCCCCGGTGTCGAAGCCGTAGCCGTCGACCCAGTGGGTCGGGGCACGTCCCGCGATCGTGGTGGAGCGTTCCAGCACGACCGGGTGACACCCGGCTCGCCGCAACCAGAACGCTGCAGACAGACCGGCTGCGCCGGCCCCCACGACTGCGATCCTCGGTCTGGGTGGTCCCCCGATCCACGCCGACCCGGCGATCGCTTCCATTCGGGAAGTCTTGTCCCCCGGATCCCGATTGGACAGGCCTGGGTGCCCCCTGGGGCAGAACTCAGTGATCCACCACTGACCTGATCCTGCTGCCGATCTCAGAACTGCTGCGTCAAGGCCGTGCGTCTCGCTAGGGTTTGCCCACCAGCTCCGATCGTCCCCTCGAAAGGCTGCAATGATGCACACCCACCTGACTCCGCCCCAACGACTCCGACATCGTGGTCTCACCAGGCTTGCCCAGTCGCTGGCCGCAGTGATCACGTTGATGGCGGCTGCGCTGGTTCCGCTCGTTCCGGCGCACGCTGCCGCTCAGGGCGTCAGTGGCTTCTTCGCGGCCGCGCAGTCCACCGATGCGGCGAACCGCGACCAACTGGAGCAGATGCAGGCAGCCGGAGCCGACACGGTGATCACCTTCGGCTACACCCTGGCCACCATCGACGCCGCAGCGGCCAAGACCGGACGGTTCGCCGACTGCACGATTGACGGCAAGTCCTGCTATGACGCCGTTCGTAGCGGGATCACGGTCCGCAAGGTCCTGGCGTACGCCGGAAACACCGCTTTCACCAGTGAGCAGCGACTGTGTGCTCGTGACGTCTTCACCTCGGCAGGCAGCACCACCTATGCCGTGATGGGGGTCCCGGTCAATGGCAGTTGCACGACCGCGACGAGCTTTGACATCGTCATGACCGCACATTCCGGCGTCGACAAGGCAGCCTCGGTGACAAGCCAAGCGGGTGCGCTGGGCATGAAGCACTACATCGGCATGCCCGCTCCGGACATGCAGGCTGACACCGCGTGGCTGCCCGACACCTCCTACCTGGCCACGCTGAAGGACTTCACCGGACGGTTCGCCATGGCGACCGGATCGCCCTCCGGCCTGGGTGGGTTCTACCAGCACCGCGAGATGCCGCTGAGCGACTACCCCGACTGGGACGGGATGTACTCGCTGTACAGCATGCAGAACGCCGCGATCGCAGCGAAGTCGACGACGAAGGTCGTGATGATCTCGCCCTACATTGATGCCCGCAAGGCGTCCAACCAGACGGTGGCCAAGGCCAAGGCGGCCGCAGCCAAACTCGCCGGGACTCGCAGTGGTCTGTCACGTCTGATCCTCGCTCCCCAGGATGGCATGGGCACCGGCAAGGGCAGTGCGTACGGAGGCGACAAATGGGGTTGGCGGGTGGATCCGTACCAGCGGACCATCGTCGGCGACGTGACAAACGCGGAGGCCTACTTCGCCAGCTCCGAGGCGTACTTCCAGGCGGTCAAGGACGGGATCGGCGGTGACGCCAACGTCGCACTCTGGGGCAACCTCGAAGGCATGGCCCCCATCATTGCGTCCGGGAGCAATGCCAACCCGTGCTCAACTGGCCACAGCGACACCCGTGGGTTCACCCTCGACTCCCGGATGATCGAGCAACTCCGCGAGGTCGCCGGAATCACCGCCAAGAACGTGTCCTACCACTGGGACTACTACCTGTGCACCCGCAACGGGGGTCCGGCACTGAAGGACACCATCGCCGGGCTCGGGTGAGCTGCTGGTCCATGGAATACCTCGGTCCGCCTGCCCGTTGGGATGGATGACACTTCAACCATCGTGGGGTGGCGAGCGACGCCACCTGTCAGGAAGGGCAGACCGATGAGCATCGATCCGACCCAGATCGAGTTCGGACTGGACACGTTCGGCGACATCCCCGAGGACGGCAAGGGTGAGCTGCTGCCGTACGGCGAGGCGATCCGTCAGGTCGTCGACGAGGCGGTGCTGGCCGACCAGGTCGGGGTCGATGTGATCGCCCTGGGTGAGCACCACCGCTCGGACTATGCGATCTCCTCTCCCGAGACGGTGCTGGCCGGGATCGCCACCCGGACCGAGCGGATCAAGCTGGCCTCCGGCGTGACGGTGCTGTCCTCCGACGACCCGGTGCGGGTCTTCGAACGGTTCGCCACCCTCGATGCGCTCTCGAGCGGTCGCGCCCAGGTCATCCTGGGGCGTGGCTCGTTCACCGAGTCCTTCCCACTGTTCGGCTACGACCTGGCCGACTACGACCTGCTCTTCGAGGAGAAGATCGGGCTGTTCGCCGAGTTGCTGAAGCAACGTCCGGTGACCTGGGAGGGCACCACCCGAGCACCCCTGGTCGATGCGGAGGTCTTCCCGAAGACCGATTCCGGCACGCTCGAGACCTGGGTCGGTGTCGGCGGCTCCCCCCAGTCGGTGGTGCGTACCGCGCACTACGGTTTCCCGCTGATGCTGGCGATCATCGGAGGACCGGCGGCCCGCTTCGCGCCGTACACCGAGCTCTACCGTCGCGCCACCGAACAGTTCGAGACGACGGCTCATCCGATCGGCATGCACTCGCCCGGCTTCGTGGCCGACACCGACGAGGAGGCCGCTGAGATCGTCTGGCCGCACTACAAGCTCAACCGTGACCGGATCGGTGCCGAGAGGGGCTGGCCGCCGGTCACCCGGGCGTCCTTCGAGAACGAGATCACCGAGGGTTCGCTCTACCTCGGCTCCCCCGAGACCGTCGCGACCAAGATCGCCGATGCCATCTCGGTGCTCGATGTCGGACGCTTCGACATGATCTACACCACCGGCCCGGTCCCGGCCGATGCGCGACTGCGCTCCGTCGAGCTGTACGGCACCGCGGTCATCCCCCGGGTCCGCGAGATCCTGGCCGAACGACGCACCACGGTCGGGGTGGAGGCATGAGCAGCATCGCCATCCTCGGAGCCGGCAAGCTCGGCACCGTTCTGGCCCGTCTGGCAGTGGCCGCCGGGCACGAGGTGTTCATCGCCGGCTCCGGCGACCCGGCCGCGATCTCCCTCACCGTGGAGGTCCTGGCACCCGGAGCCGTCGCGACCACGGCCGTCGACGCCGCCTCCCGGGCCGACGTGGTGATCCTCGCGCTGCCCCTCGGCAAGTACCGCAGCATCCCGGTCGATGCGCTGGCGGGCAACCTGGTCATCGATGCGATGAACTACTGGTGGGAGATCGACGGCATCCGTGACGACCTGACCGATCCCCGCACCTCGACCAGCGAGATCGTTCAGGGCTTCCTGCCCACCTCACGCGTGGTGAAGGCCTTCAACCACATGGGCTACCACGACGTCGAGGACGAGGCGCGACCCGCCGGGACGGCTGGCCGCAAGGCGATCGCGATCGCCGGTGACGACGAGGCCGATGTGGCCGCGGTCGCCGCCCTGGTCGACAGTCTGGGTTTCGACCCGGTGCTCGCAGGGGGCCTGGCCGACGGCGTACGGCTGGAGCCGCGCACCGAACCGTTCGGGGCCAATGTCGCCGCCGGTGAGCTGCGGGCCATGATCGAACGGTTCCCCACCTCGCCCCGCGGGCAGGAAGTCGCGGCATCACGCTGAGTACCCGCTCATCCGAGGCCGATCAGGGGCGGCGACCCCGGTTTTGATACACCAGTGAGCTGTCGGAGGCTCGGGCAACCGATTCCTCACATCACTGGTGCGCGAAAACCGGGGGCTCGCTCCTGACAAGCAGAAAGCCGGACCTACGATTCGTAGATCCGGCTTTCCGTGATGTCGTCGACATCTTTGGTAGCGGGGGCAGGATTTGAACCTGCGACCTCTGGGTTATGAGCCCAGCGAGCTACCGAGCTGCTCCACCCCGCGGCGACTCGTAGAACTGTACATGCCCTGTGAGCACGATCCAAATCGGCGTCACCGGGTGGTGACGGCGGCCACTGCACCGTGCAGATACCCCACCAGTTCGGGGGCCACCGGCTCGGCCCGGCCGGTCTCGAAGTCGCTGACCGACAGCCACTGGGCGCGGTCGATCGTGTCGGACTCGGAGCCGTCCAGACCGCCCAGGTCCGGCATCGGCGCATCGGCCAGCAGCACCGCAAAGAAGGTCTGGTGCTGCACGATGTGCTGGTCATCCCAGTCGAACTCGATCTCGCTGGTGCAGTACGGCTCCCCCAGCTCGGTCTCGTCCACCACCAGCCCGACCTCTTCACGCAGTTCGCGGGCCGCCGCCTGGCGTACGGTCTCACCGTCCTCGACCGCGCCTCCGATCGTGAACCAGAACCACCAGTCCGGTCGGGCCGGCTCGAAGCCGTGCAGCAGCAACACCCGGCCATCGGCGTCGACCGGCACCACACGTCCGGTGCGTCGGTGCACCGTCCGGGTCGCCGGCTCCCGCAGCCGGGGGTCGCTCACTCCAACTCTCCGGCCACGGCGGCGCGGACGACCTCGGGTGACGGCGCGGTCATCAGCTCCCCGCCGACCAACACGCTCGGCAGCACCTCGTCACCGCGGTTGTGCTTGCGGACCAACTGCTCGGCCTCGCCGTCCCAGAACAGGTTGACCCACACGATCTCGTCACGGATGTCGCGCAGGGCCGAGCGCATCCGCTGGGAGTTCAGGTCATCGGCCCGCCAGTACACGACGACCTTGCCGTCGGTGTCCGGCTTGGGCCGCCCCGCGACCAGACGGCGCGCGATCCCCTGGCGCACCGGACGACTCAGCAACACACAGACCGCGACCAGTCCGAGACCGACCAGCACGTCAGCGAGGTGGTGGTCACGGATGCCCAGGATGATCAGGAGGACCCCGCAGGCGACACCGAGGACCACCCACAGCCAGCTCAGCATTCCTCCGCTGCGACCACGGGCGTAATGGGCGCGCCGCTTGTCTTCCTTGGGGCCACCGACTGCTGACATGGTGCAAGCCTTGACCAGCGGAGGTCGGTTCGGCAAGTTCGCCCCTCGACGAGCTCGGGGGACGTGGGCGGACGGGCTCGGGGGACGTCGCCACTTCGCCCCTCGACGGGCTCGGGGGACGTGGGTGGACGGGCTCGGGGGACGTGGGTGGATGGGCTCGGGGAACGTGGACTTCAGGGGTGGATACGCTGTCGAGCATGCCCGTCGAACTGTCGTACCCGATCCATCGTCACCGCCTGGACAATGGCCTTCGGGTGGTCATCTCGCCCGAGCCTGCCACCCCGACGGTGGCGGTGAACCTCTGGTACGACGTCGGGTCGCGCCACGAGCAGGTCGGGAAGGACGGTCAACCCGGCCGGACCGGGTTCGCGCACCTGTTCGAGCACCTGATGTTCCAGGGGTCGGCCAATGTCGCCAGCGGTGACCACTTCAAGCTGCTGCAGTCAGCCGGAGCAACGGTCAACGCGACCACCTGGTTCGACCGGACCAACTACTTCGAGGCGTTGCCGGTCGGTGGACTCGACCTGGCGTTGTGGCTGGAGGCCGACCGGATGGCCAGCCTGGCCGTCACCGCGGAGAACTTCGAGACCCAGCGCGACGTGGTCAAGGAGGAGAAGCGACAGCGCTACGACAACGTCCCCTACGGCGACACCACCGAACGACTCATCGGGCTGACCTTCGAGCGCGACCACCCGTACGGCCACACCACCATCGGGTCGATGGCCGATCTGGATGCGGCCGAGCTGTCCGACGTCCAGGCCTTCTTCGAGCGCCACTACATGGCCTCCAACGCGGTCCTCACGATCGTCGGCGATGTCGACCCGGGCGAGGCACTGTCGCTGGTGGAGCAGCGATTCGGGCCGCTGCCGACCAAGACCCCTCCCCCACAACTGCACACCCCGGCCGAGTCAGCCCTGACCGGCATCCCCCGCGACGAGGCGGTCGCCGACGTCCCGGCCGATGCGGTCCACTTCAGCTATCGGCTGCCACCGCGTGGCACCCCCGAGTTCGACGCGGTCGACCTGGCGTCCACAATCCTCGGCCACGGCGCCAGCTCCCGACTGCACCGTCGACTCGTCCGTCGTGACGAGATCGCCGAGTCGGCCGGAGCCTCCACGATGGCCCTGATCGGCGGCACCGGGGTCGGCTTCGTCTCGGCCCGCTGCCGCGACGGGCAGTCCCCGGAGAGGATCGAGCAGGTCCTGCTCGAAGAACTCCACGACCTGATCACCACCGGCCCGACCGAGGAGGAGCTGGGCCGCGCCAAGGCCACCTTCGCGCGGTACTGGTTGCAGGGCCTGGCCCGGATCGACACCCGGGCCGACCAGATGTCCGGCCATGCGCTCCTCGAAGGTGACGCCGACCTGGTGAACCACCGGATCGCCACGGTGGATGCGATCGGACTCGACGCCGTGGCCGAAGCCGCTGCCCTGCTGCACCCCGACCATCGCGCCGTCCTCACCTACCGCAAGGAGCAGTCATGACCTCGCCGCAGCTGACCGGTGCCGACCGTCCCGAGGTCGCCGACCCACCGCCGTGGAGCTTCCCCCTGCCGCAGCACCATCGCCTCAGCAACGGCATCCCGGTCGTGCTGCACCACCTGCCCGGTCAGCACGTCATCTCCACCACCGTCCTGATAGACCACAGCCTGGCGAACGAACCCGCCGAGCACGAGGGCATCACCGCCATGGCGGCCCGTCTGCTGACCGAAGGCACCCAGGCCCACCCCGGTGAACGCTTCGCCGAGCTGCTCGACAACAACGGCGCCGCCATGGGCCACCAGCTCAGCACCGACGGGCTGCAGATCCTGATGGACGTGCCCACCACCAACCTCGCCCCGGCACTCGATCTGGTGGCCGAGGCCGTCCTCGGCCCGGAGCTGTCACCCGGCGATGTCAACCGCCACAAGGAACTACGGCTGGCCGAGATCGCCCAGCTCGAAGCGCACTCGGCCGGTCTGGCCAGTCGCGAGTTCCGCCGTCGCGTGTTGTCCGACACCGATCGGGCCGGCCGCCCGAACGGCGGCGACCGCGACCAGGTCGCCTCCCTCACCCCGGAGTTGGTACGGGACTGGGCCGACTCCCTGCTGCGCCCCGAGCACACCACCATCGTGATCGGCGGCGACCTGGGCGCGACCGAGGCCGACCGTGACGCCTTGCTCGCCCTGCTCGAAGCCCGCTTCGGCACCTGGACCGGACCCCACGCACCGATCACCCATCCCGACCTGCACCCCGGGCGACCGGGCTGCACCGTCATCGACCGACCCGGCGCCGTCCAGGCGGACCTGCGGATCGGCGGGTGGGGCATCGACCGCTCCGATCCGCGCTGGCCGGGGATCCGGGTCGCCAGCCACGCCGTCGGCGGTGGGTTCAACTCCCGACTCAACACCGTGCTGCGCGAGGAGAAGGGCTTCACCTACGGCATCCGCCTCGGCTTCACCCCGCAACGATCCGGCGGTTGGTTCACCACCAGCGGTTCCTTCCGTACCGAGGTCGTCGGCGAGGCGATGTCCCTCGCCCGCGAGATCCTCGCCGCACCGGACGACATCACCGCAGCGGAGGTCGTCGACGCCCAGCGCTACCTGACCGGCATCACGGCCCTGCAGTACGCGACCGCCGATGCCGTGGTCGACCAGACCAGCCTGCAGCTGATGATGGGCCTGCCCGACGACTACCTCACCCGCGCCCAGGAGGCGTTGGTGGCCGTCGACGCGGACGCCGCGACCACGGCCTACCGCGAGATCGTCGACCCCGACCGGCTCACCTGCGTGATCGTCGGCGACGCCGAGGCCCTCGTGCCGCAGCTCACCGACGCCGGGTTCGATCCGCAGGTCGCCTAGCTGTACTGACCGGGGACGTTGGTCAATCGTGAGAATGGCGGCTGGTTGCCGCAGGCCGTGTGGGGCCGGTGGTGGTTGTAGTAGTGGAGCCAGCCGTCGAGTTCGCCGCGGCGTTCGGCTTCGGAGGTGTAGCAGCGGGCGTAGGCCCAACCGTCGGCCAAGGTGCGGTGGAATCTCTCGATCTTGCCGTTGGTCTGGGGCCGATACGGCCGCGTGCGCTTGTGCGTGATACCCAGCTCAGCGCAGGTGTCTCGCCACAGGTGTGAGCGGTAAGCGCCGCCGTTGTCCGACAGGACCCGCTCAACGGTCACGCCGCGGGCGTTGAACCACTCAACGGCCCGCACCAGGACTGCAGTGGCGGTCTGGGCGGTTTCGTCGTCATGGATCTCGGCGTAGGCGACGCGGGAGTGGTCGTCAATGACGGTGTGGACGTAGGCCTTTCCCATCAACGGGTCGTAGTGCTTGTTCTTCGGCTTGCCGGGTGTAGCGGCGCGGTTCTTCTCGCCCTGGCGGCGGCCGACGTAGCGCCAGCCTCCGCCGTCGGGGATGTTGCCGAGCTTCTTCACGTCGACGTGGAGCATCGCCCCGGGGTGGTCGTGCTCGTAGCGGCGAACCGGCTCACCGGTGGCGCGGTCGACATGGGACAGCCGGTTCAGATGCGCCTCGGCCAGGATCCGATGGACGGTCGACGGCGCGATCCCGAGCCGGCAGGCCAACTGCACCGGCCCTTCGCGAAGCCGGAGACGGAGTTGGATGCAGCGCTTCGCGGTCGCCGTGTCGGTCTTGGTGGGTGAGTGGTGAGGTCGTGACGACCGGTCCTGCATGGGTTGGCCTGCGCGGTAGCGGTCGGCCCAGCGCTTCACGGTCGGCCAGGACACTTGGAAGCGGGCAGCGACCTCGCTGACAGGCCAGCCCTCGTCAACGACGAGCCGCGCAACCTTGAGGCGGTGACGTGGAGTGAGTGCTGCATTGGCATGAGTCATGGCGGCATTCCCTTCGGTCGCAGCGACCATCCCGAAGGGTGCTTTTCAGTGGCTCTGGGCGTAGTGGCGCAGCGCTTGGGCGGCGAAGCCGGCGGCTTCTGCACCACCGAAAGCGGGATGGAAGTCTGGGTTGGTGGCGTAGAGGTTGGCCATGCCAGTGAGCATGGCGCGGGTCTTGTCCAGGTCGCCGGCATGCCCGGGCGTCCCGGGGATCTGGGCGAACCAGGCGGCATGGGCGGC
Source organism: Candidatus Avipropionibacterium avicola (assembly GCA_018715445.1). Lineage (GTDB taxonomy): Bacteria > Actinomycetota > Actinomycetes > Propionibacteriales > Propionibacteriaceae > Avipropionibacterium > Avipropionibacterium avicola. The sequence goes on from DVLP01000008.1 coordinate 10,865, forward strand.
TGCGTGCTGTTGGGCCTGGTCGCTCAATGGGGAGACACCCGACTGGTGGAGTTCGCCCCACCGCGCCAGGAGCTGTTCGGCGTCGGCCTGGAACTGACGTTGCTGGGTGAGGTTCTTGCTATGCCACCACCGGTTGGACTGCTCGAAGACCACGCGTCCCCATCGTTGGGTCACCTCGGCCTCATAGCGGTCGTTGAAGCCTTCGAGCATCATGTCCATCCGCGGTTGGCGTCCCTCGCGTCGCATCGTCACGGTGTGCTCGACGGACGCGATACGACGTTCCAGCGCTTCCCGCTCGTGCTCGAGGTGTACCAGGTGCGTCTCGAGGGCGGTGATCTCCTCGTCTGGGTTCGCGTCGCTTGCCAGCGCTTCGCCGATCGCACCCAGGGCCAGGCCGGCTTCACGCAGGAGCAGGATGCGTTGCAGGCGTGCCACGGCGACAGGTCCGTAGTAGCGATAGCCGTTCGCGCCGATCCGGTCCGGGACGAGCAGGCCGATCTGGTGATAGTGACGCAATGTCCTGGCGCTGATGCCGGCGCGGTCAGCGAGTTCTTGGACGGTCCACTCCACCATCTCGGCCTCTCTCGTCAGCGGGCTGGCATTGTCAGACCCAACTGTGGCAGTGCCACGGCCAGGATCTCGGAGGCGGGCGTGGCCACGGCCCTGGCGGGTGACTGTCCGGTGGCCTCCCGATAGGCGGACACGAAGCGTGCCCCGGCAGCGTAACCGGCCCCGGTGGGCAGCCCGACCGGTGTTGCGCCGAACAGGCAAGCGCTCGGATCGCCCAACACCCAAGCCGCGAAATCCTGCATGCCAGTCACGTCCAGGCCTTCGGTGACGCGGCGCAGCACCTCGTCACTGGTACGGGTCTGGTCGCTGACGAAGTGCGTGAATCCCTGCTCGCCCACGAGGTCGGCGGCGAACAGGTCCGCGAGACCCTCAGCCACTACGTGCTCGCCAACCGTGACCGTCTGCGGGTTCCACACCACGCCTCCGGGCGAGTACCGCACATTGTGGTGGAGCTCGTGCAGGGCGATGCCCTCCAACCGCGCCAGAACCTCGTCGGTGGGCCAGATCGTGATGGCGATGTACCCGCTGATCCCACCGAAGGCCGACAGGCCGCGGATCTCATCCATGAAGTGCTTGTTGGTGGGATCCCCGAGCACGAGCAACACCGTCAGGTCAGGCATCGCCACAGTCGGATCGGCAGCGTTCAGCTCCCGCAGCCCCGTTTCGAGCGCTCGCTCGACACGGCCCCAAACATCGGCGCGTTCCAAAGCGTCGACCGCGCCGAGGATCTTGTCTGCCGCTACGGAGGGTCCGAAACCGAAGTTCTGGCTGTGAACCGCGGCCAGATCAGGTCCACCGGGAATGAAGAAGTACATCCCCGCCATCGGCTCCCACAGTCTGCGAGCTGCGTCCTTCCACTGCTCCGGAGAACTGCTCACCATCGCCCGCATCCCAGCGGCACTGTCAATCATCGTCACTGTCATGCCCACGACGCTAAACATTGACGCTGCGTCAAAGTCAAGCTCGTGACCGTCGATCAACGTGTCCGGTCAGTACAAGGCAATGCGTGCGAAGACGTTAGGTGTGCTGTTCGCGGTAGCGGCAGGGAGCGTTATCGGTTCGGCGGAGGCGGGCGCCGCGGCGTCGGCAGACTCGCACGACACATGGGATCCAAGTATCTCCGTCGCCGGTGAAGCTGTTGAGAAATACAGCGAGCCGACGTACGTAACCCTCGACGAGCAGACGTATGGGCCGGCCGAGGGCGTATCGGTTATCG
>DVLP01000109.1 GCA_018715445.1 Candidatus Avipropionibacterium avicola
GCCGGTGGCGACGGGACCATCCGTACGGTGTCCTCCGAGCTGGCTGGCTCCGGGATCCCGTTCGGGCTGGTGGCGGCCGGTACGGGCAACCTGTTGGCCCGCAACCTGGGGGTCCCCCTCGACGAGACCGAGGCGGTCCGGGTCGCCCTCGACGGGCACACCGCCGCGATCGACCTGGTCCGGATCACGGTGGACGACGGCACCCCCGAACACTTCGCCGTGATGGCCGGGATCGGGATCGATGCGGCCATCCTGGGCGGCACCGACGACCACTTGAAGAAGGCCGTCGGCTCCGCGGCCTACTTCGTCTCGGCGGCCCAGCACGTCAACCATCCGCCGATGGAGGCCAAGATCCGGGTCGACGACGGCCCCCAGTTCCGCCGCCGGGCCCTGGTGATGGTGGTCGGCAATGTCGGGTTCCTGCAGGGCGGGATCCCCCTACTGCCGGATGCCCGTGCCGATGACGGGGTGCTGGACCTGTTGGTCGCCTCACCGCGGACCTGGCGCGACAAGGTGTCGCTCACCGCGAAGGTGCTGGCCCGCAAGGACCGCTCGAACGAGCAGCTCGACCGGATCACCGCGCAGAAGGTCGAGATCACGATCGCCGAACCGGAGGACTACCAGCTCGACGGGGACACGATCGGCTCCTGTCGCCGGGTCGTCTTCGAGGTGGTGCCCGGCGCCCTGGCCCTGCGGATGCCGTCACCCGAGCAGGCCGCGGTCGGCGAGATCCCGGAAGCCGCCGCTGAGATCCAGCGGGCCGCCGCCGAGGCGGACCGGCACGGAATGGCAGACTGAAGCCGCAGCACCCACGAGCTCAAGGAGAGAGCATGCCCACGTCGCAGAAACCGGTTCGCTTCGCCGCTGTCGGTCTCGACCACGCCCACATCTTCGGTCAGGTCAACGGCCTGATCGCGCAGGGGGCCGAGCTCGTCGGGCTCAGCTCGAGCGACCCCGGGGCGGCGGTGACCGTCAAGGCGCGTGAGACCTGGTCCGAGGCGGCCTGGCACGACGACGCGAGTGAGCTGCTGCACGATCCGTCGATCGACCTGATCGTGACCGCTGCGGTCCCCGACGAGCGCGGCCCGATCGCGGTCGAGGCCATGGCCCACGGCAAGGACGTGGTGACCGACAAGCCCGGCTGCATCAGCTTCGAGCAGCTCGACGCGGTCAAGGAGGCGGTGGCCACCTCGGGACGGTTCTGGTCGGTGACCTTCTCCGAGCGCTTCGAAGTGCCGTGTGTGGCCAAGGCCGGTGAGCTGATCCGCGAGGGTCGGATCGGCAAGGTCGTCCAGACCCTCGGGCTGGGCCCGCACCGCGAGGGCGACAAGGCGCATGTGGCCGGCGGGGAGGGACGTCCCGACTGGTTCTACGATCCGGCCCGCTACGGCGGCATCATCACCGACATCGCCTCGCACCAGTTCGACCAGTTCCTGTGGTTCACCGGTGCGTCGACCGGTGAGGTGGTCAGCTCCACCGTCGGCAACTTCGGTCATCCCGAGACACCGCAGTTCCAGGACTTCGGCGAGGTGACGTTGCGCACCGAGGACGCCCAGGGCTACGTGCGGGTGGACTGGTTCACCCCGCAGGGCCTGCCCACCTGGGGTGACGGTCGCCTGGTGATCCTCGGCACCAAGGGCTACATCGAGCTGCGCAAGTACGTCGACATCGAGGGCCGTGAGGGCACCAACCACCTCTTCGTCGCCGACGACAACGGCACTGAGTACATCGACTGCTCCGAGGCCACCGGGACGTACTACCCCGCCATCCTGGCCGATGTGCGCGATCGCACGACCACGGCGGCCCCGCAGGAGCACACCTTCGAGGTGATGCGCCTGGCGTTGACCGCCCAGGCCCAGGCCGAGCGGCGCGGTTTCCTGCCCCAGCAGTGATCTGAGCGAACATGACACAGCCCCGGGTCGCAGGTCCGACCCGGGGCTGTGACGTTCAGGTCATCAGGCGCTGCGGATCTCCGAGCTGAGGAACCAGGCCTGCTGCTCGAGCTTGAGCAGGTACTCGTGGAGCAGGTCCGCGGTGGCGGGGTCGTCCTCGTCGACCGCGTCATGGACCTCACGCATGCCGTCCACCACGGCCTGGAGGGAGGCCACGATGCCCTCGACGGCGGTGTGGGTGCTGACCTCACCGGCAGGGAACAGCGGCAGCGAGGAGTCACCGGCGACGACTCCGGCCCGACCGTCCGGGGTGACCCGCAGTGCACGCATCCGCTCGGCGAACACGTCGGTGCCCTCGCGGGCGATGTCGACCACCTCGTCGAGGTTGAGGTGGAGGTCACGGAAGTTCGGCCCGACGAGGTTCCAGTGGGCCTGCTTCGCGGTGAGCTGCAGGTCGATCAGGTTCACCACGATCCGCTGCAGGTTGGCGCGCAGACGTTCGGGCGCGACGTAGCCACCACGGGCGGGCACACCGGAGCCCTCGGTGTCGTCGGAACGAGTCGGTACGTAGGTGGGGTTGCTGGTCACGATGTTTCCTTCCTGTGGTTGGCCGTCGGCCGGTGCTCCTCCGGCCTTCACTGGGGACAACCACGCCCTGGACCCAAACATTCCCAATCAGGCAACGAAAAGTTCCTTGGTGCCCCTTCGCGAGCTTGGCCCGACAGGCACCGACTTCGTCACGAAACGGCCCCCATTACGGACGTCCCATCAGGTGCTTTATGTGCCATCCCTTGATCTATGGTGGATGACCCGCCCACCGATTCGAGGGAGCGAGCACCATGATCCAGAACGCCGTGAACCGCAGGACCGTGCTCGGCGGTGGCCTGGCTGGCGCCGGCATCGCCCTGACCGCCTGTGGCCGGGACAACGGTGGCAGCGGCACCAGCGGTGATCCGCAGGCCGACGCCGAGGCCATCCGCCCGAACCACATCCCCTACGACGGTCCGACCCCCGACCTCGAAGGGGACCCGGAGGTCGGCATCCCCAACGG
>DVLP01000110.1 GCA_018715445.1 Candidatus Avipropionibacterium avicola
GCCGGCGACGACAGTGCCGAGGGGCCGAGCACGCCCGCCGGCGACGACAGTGCCCCGCAGACCGGTACCGGCGACGACAGCGCGCAGCCCGACAAACCCGCCAAACCCGCCAAGACCACCCGGTCGCAGGCGAAGAAGCCCACCAGCACCGCCGGGAAGAACAACGGCACCGGCCCCGCCACCAAGGCCGGTGGGGGTGCCGCACTGGCAGTGATCAACCCCGACGGGTCGGTCACCGTCGACCCCGGAACCCACCTGATCGACCTGCGGGATGTCGCCGGCCAGGACGACCCGCACGCCCTGGTCGACATGCTCGGCGAGCTGCGCACCGTCACCGACAGTGACCTGCGCCAGCACGTCACCGCAGAGATCAGCGCCGCGATCACCGCGGCGGCACTGAACTAGCCGCACCAGCCGACAGAACAGCGGCGGGACCTCCCAGAAGTGGAGGTCCCGCCGCTGTCTCTTTGCTCGAGCGTCAGCCCTTCTAGCGGGAGTCCTGCAGCTCTTCACCGAGCTTGGTCAGCCATCGCTGGTGCCACTGGATCGCGTTGGTGTCCCCAGCCACGGGCAGAGTGTCGAACGCGTCATGCTTCTCGCCCGAGGTGTAGTACATCGGGTTCGTCGCCAGCTCGATCAGCCCGGTGTTGTCCTGGACGAGCGCCTGCACCAGGCCCGGCAGCATCGCCGGCAGGTTGGACAGGTCCGTCGGGTTACCCAGCCCGGCCGTGTCGAACGCGTCCCCGACCCGGTCGGTGACCAGTCCCAGGTTCTCGGCCGCGTTCGCCCCGGCCTCCGGCAGGCCCTCGATGATCGCCGGGATGTCCTGCAACTGCTCGATCACCTCGGGGATCGCGGTCGGCAACTGCGTGATCGTCGACGAGATCAGCGCCGTGCCCGCTGGCACGTCACCGACGTGGATCAGGCCGACGCCAGCGACCAGGTTGATGATCGCGATGATCGTCTCCGGGCTCATCTTGAGCTCGGGCAGTTCCGTCACCTGCAGCACCGTGTTGACGGCCTGCACGGCGAGCATGCCGCCCATCCGGGTCGGTCCCTCGGCGTCGGCTATGTCGTTGACGTTGAGGGCCACGTTGCGCCCCAGCTGGACCAGCGAGCGGGCCAGCTGGGAGTCCTCCGGCAGCGAGCACACGATGTCTCCGGGGACGCAGGGGGAGGCGACCCGGCCGGTCAGCTCACCGAAGTCGGCCTCGCGCGGCCCGGACAGGCCACCACCGGACACCGCTTCCATCGTGATCGCCTCGATGTCGACCCGCTCACCCTCGCGGGACGGGGCTGACTGGCCGGTCGTGCCCGGAACCGCGGTGGCCGTGGCAGTGGAGTCGGCTTCGTCATCGGCCTGGCTGGGGGCAGAGGTCGTCGGCTCGGCACCGGCCGCGCGCTTCTCCGACGTGGTCGGCTCGGCGTCCTCGCCGGTGGTCTCGTCGGCGTCCTGGCCGGTGGTCGACTCAGGCTCGTTCTGCGTGCTGCTGTCCAGCTCGGCGTCAGCGTCCTGCCCGGTGTCGGCCTCCGCAGACGTGGACGTGTACGGGGCGCTACTGGACTTCGACGTGGACGTCGAGGCAGACGTCGACTCAGGCGTGGACTGGGTCGCCGCCCTCGCGGCCCCGGTGGACGGGCTCTCGTCCGACACATCCGCGATCGGCGGAAGCGACGGCACCCCGCGGGACGCGGCGCCGCTCGCGCAGTCCTCGTACGACTTGGTCAGGCACTCCTCGGCGAACGCGGCCGGAACCTTGCTCCGATCAGAGCCTTCCGCCTCGGCGCGGGCCGCCGTGGCCACCAGCGACGCCGTCGTGACCGCCGATTCAGGCTTTCCCGAATCCTTCGCGTGGGCGCTGATGCAGTCCTGCAGCGTCATCGCGTCGCAGCCACCGATCGCGTACAGCGCTTCGACGGCACTGGCCCGGGACCGCTCGTCACTGCCGGTGCGGCCCAACTGCCACCCCTGGGTGAGCAGGGCGCGGGCTTCATCGGAGCCGATGGCCTCATCGGTGGACTCCTCATTCACCGCGACCATCCCGTCCTCTTCGACGTCGGCCAGCGCCAATGCCTTGGTCTCGGCGGTGCCGGTCTCGACCAGGTAGGAGATGCCCGACGGCACGAACACGGCCGCACCATTGAATGCGTGCTGGGCCGCCGCCACCTGCCCCGCGAGACCGGCACCGTAGGCCTGCATCACCTTGAGGTCTGCGGCATTGTCGGCTGTCTCCCAGAAGGAGATCAGGTCGTCACGGGCCGGGACGGAGGACACGGAGCTGATGTCGGTGCGGGTGACCCCGTTGCTGCAGTTGTCACGGCGGGGGCTGGTGTCGCAGCCGTCGGTGGGGTTGCTGGAGATGGTTACCAGGGCAGTGGCGTTGGACGGCCGGTTCTCGCCGGTGGCCTCATCCAGGTCCGCGGGCGGGTGGGATCCGCCGCAGTCTGCCGCGGAGCCACGTCCGAGGCACATCTCGGCGAGAGTCTCCAGGTCGGCGGGCTCACCGTCAGCGGTGACCAGGTTCTTTTCGTACGGGTTGGCGCTGCTGTCCGCATCGCTGGCAGCAGCTTCCGTCTCGCTCGAGTCCGTGTCTTCCTCCTGGCGGGGCTCCGTCTCCGCGGTCTCCTCGTCGCCGGACTCGGTGTCGAGGGTGTTGCCGTTGTCGGCGTAGCTGGTCAGGCAGGACACCAGACTGGCTTGGCCGCACTCTCCGGCACGGAACGCGGCGGCGAACTCGGTGGCTTCCTCCTCGGTCAGGTCCGCGCCCACACTGTCGAGGACCTGCTGACCGGTGACCGGTGTGCCCTCGGAGGTGGTCTCATTGTCGGCCAGGACGATGGTGGGGCCGCCGCCCGCCGGGTGGCTGTAGTCGCCGCCGACGACGGGCGGGCCGGATGCACCGTAGGGAAGCCAGTGGAGGCCGTTGTCGACGGTGAACGTGCCGTCGTCGCCGTAGGAGGCTCCGCCGACCTCTGGCAGGCCGCCACCGGTGTTGGGAAGTCCCCCGCCACCTACATTGGGCAGGCCCCCGCCGGTACCTCCGTTGCCGCTGGTGCCGCCGTCGTTGACTTCCGGCAGGCCGCCACCGGTATCGGTCAAGCCACCTCCGGTGCCGCTGGCGCCTGCGTTGCCGCTGGTACCCGTTCTGGTTCCGGTGTCACTGTTGCCGGTCTTGGGGTCCAACAGTTCGGCCGCCGACGACGGGATGCTGGGCAGCAGGTCCTGCCCGCCGAAAATTCGCGACAGATCATTGACCGGGTCCACCGCACTGCGCAGCTGCGCGATGGTCGGATCCTTGAGCGCCTCGTCGATAGCGCCGGTGATGATCTCGGGCAGCATCGGCTGCCCCTGGGCGGTGCCCACGATCAGGTTCGAGTTCTCGTCCCGGCGCGGGTCGGAGAACAAGACCACGCCGCCGATACGGCCGGGTTCGACCGCAGTACGCCGCTGCCCGATCTCCATCGCAACGTTGCCGGCGATTTCGGCGCCCTGAGAGAAACCGGCCAGGAATATCTGCGAGTCCTCGCACCGCTGGGAGACATCGACGATCGTGGCCAGCGTCTTCTTCTGACCACTGTCCACCGACCGCTGATAGGCAGTTCCGTTCACGCCGGCGTCACCGTCGTAGTTGATGAACGTCGTCGACAGTTGCCCACCCAGGGCCGACTTCAACGGGCCCACGAACCCGCCCAGCAACCCGACCGGCTGGTTCGGGTCATCGTCACGGTTGATCTCGAAGGTGCCCGGCACACCGACGAACACGTTCGGTGCGCACTCGGGGCGGGTCGACTCCTCAACACCGTCGGACGGTGCTGACGTGTTCTGCTCCCGGAACCCGCCTTCCGGGACGAAAGGGTCCGCCACGGCGCGGACACCATCGGCCAGGGCCGCGTCGCCGCCTCCCGCCTGCCCCAGGCCGGGCATGTTCGGCAGCGAGGGGGAACCGGGGATGGATGGCAAAGCCTCCCCGGCGCCGGAGTTGAGGATCGACTGCAGATCCTCCAACTGCGACACGCCCCCTTCCTGCGCCTGTGCGGGCGCCGCCAGGGCCGTGGCCAGCACGGCTGCGGCAGACAGTGCCCCTGCAGATTGGATGGCCGCTTTGAGTCGAGACGGCCGGACACTCGATGGACGAACCATGACGGTCCCCTCTATTTTTGCTCGAGCAATTCTGGATCCGATGTGCGTTAACGCTATCAGAGCGACATGCCGCGATCGCCGCAAAAATAGGGGCAGCGCTGCACAGATGCAGCCAGAGTGCTACGTGTGCCACAGCCGCATGTGGTGGCCCTATCCTGGCCCGCATGACCGACCACTCGGCCGCCGACATCGCCGCCACCATCGCCGCGGCCGAATCCCTCATCGGCGCGACCAGCAGCACACAAGCCTGCACCGACCTGGCCGACTTCCTGCAGGAGCAACAGCTAGTGGCACGGTTGCCGGCACACGACGCCGGACAGTCCGACATGGTGTGCATCGACGGGGCCGTGGCCAGTGAGCAAACCGACGAGCTGGCCTGGATCGCGGCCGTGGCCACCGCCAGCAACGCGCAACTGGTCCGGCGCAAAACGCTGGTGGTCCCGGTGTCATCGGCCATGGACCAGGTCCGGTCGGCCGTGATGGCACTGTGCGAGATGTCTGCGGCCGTGGAGTTGCTCGACAACGGCACCGACACCTGGATGGACGGCGGGCTGGTGACCCCACTGCTTTCCGTCGTGACCGCCGTGCAGGCAGCCGACCAGCAGACCGCCACGGCCCTGTGCGACCTTATGGACGAGATCGACGCCGCCGAAATCATCGACGGCTACATCGACCACGCCACCCAGGGGTCCGTGGCGGCACTTCCCAA
>DVLP01000111.1 GCA_018715445.1 Candidatus Avipropionibacterium avicola
CGTCCGGCCCCCAGGTTGGTGGACAGCACCACCTCGCGGTCGAGCATCCGGACGAAGTCGAACCGCGCGATCGTCTCGTCGATCAGCCGCACCGGCTCCCCCACGTCCCCCGAGCCCGACTCCCCCACGCCCCCCGAGCTCCGTCGAGGGGACAAGGGGAGCAACCACAGCCGATTGCGGTCCTCGGTGCCGTGGTGCAGGGTCACCACCACCCATTGCTCGTCATGACTGACCCGGGACCCGAAGGCGACCTCCGGCTCGTCGGGCAGTTCGAGGACGACCTCGTCCTGGCTGACCGGGGTCCCCAACCGGTGTCGCCGCAGCTGGGCCGCCCCGAGCGCGGTGGTGTCGGTGCCGTCGGCCCGATCCGACTGCGGATATCCCTGGTAGAGAAAGGATGTGTGGTCCGGCAGCCACACCGCAGCGTGGAACTTGCCGACCACATCGGCCTCGTCGGCCAACGGTTCACCGGTGTCGAGATCGAGGATCACGAAGTGCACCCAGTCGGACCCGCCGTCACTGCGTCCGTACGCCAGCAGTTTGCCGTCCCGGCTCACCGTGACCGAGCTGACCGAGGAGGCCCCGTCGAAGCGGTTGGGGTCGATGATGAGCCGACCACCGGCCTGCAACTCCTCCAGGCTGTCGGCGACGAACCACTGGTCCTGGTCCTGACGGCCGTCGTTGCGGGTGACGAACCACCGTCCGTACCGGTGGAACGGCAGACCAGCCCGGGGTTGGCCGAGGACCTGGTCCAGGGTTTCGGTGAACCAGGCCCGCTCGGGCAGTCCGGCCAGGTGTTCCTCGGTCCAGACGTTCTGGGCGTCGACCCACGCGCGGGTCTGCTCGGAGTCCGGGTCCTCGAGCCACCGGTACGGGTCAGCAATCCGGTGGCCATGGAGGTCCTCGACCAGGTCCTGGCGGTGCGTGGTGGGCTGCGTCGACATGGTCCCATCGTGTCATGGACGCCTGACACACCCGGACACCAAATCAGATGCCCCCGGTACGGACCGCGGCGTACTGTCGCGGCCATGCCGCAGCTGCACCTGATCACCGATCCCCGGGAGTTCCTCGAACGGGCGGGCGACCTGCTCGCCTCCCGACCGGTCGTCAGCACGGTCCTGTCGACCACGGTGCGCCGCAAGATCCGTGACGCCGAACGCGGGGTGGAGCCGGACGAGCGGGACTGGTGGTTGGTCGTGACCGACGATGACGCCAGTCCGATCGGGGTCGGCATGGGCCAGCCACCCGATGCGATGCGACGGATCTTCCTGCTGGACCTGCCCGCCGAGGTGATCGATCCGTTGGCTGATCTGCTGCTGCAGCGCGGATCCAGGGTGGACTGGGTCAACGGGGCCCGTCCGACGGTGGACCGGTTCGCCGCGGCATGGGCGCAGCGGACCCACAGCCGCACCGAGATCGACACCCACACACGATTGTTCGAGCTGGGCACCCTCACACCCGGGCCGCCCTCCCCGGGTAGGTTGCGTGAGCCGCGCCCCGAGGAGTACGAGCTGGTGGCCGCCTGGCTGAGCCGGTTCCAGACCGAAGCTGCGGTGCAGGGTGGTCGTGAGCCCGATGCCGGCGCGGCAGCGGTGGTCCCGGTCGAGGAGGTCGCCGACCGGGTGGACGACCATCGCCTGTGGGTGTGGGCCGACCAGGACCAGCCGGTCCATCTGACCGGGTTCCAACCACCGAGCTTCGGGGTGGCACGTATCGGCCCGGTCTACACCCCGCCACAGTTCCGTGGCCACGGCTACGCGGCATCGGCGGTGGCGCAGGTGTCGCAACGGCTGCAGGGCGAAGCACGGGTGTGCCTGTTCACCGACCAGGCCAATCCGGTGTCGAACGCGCTGTACGAGCGGCTCGGCTATCGCGCCGTGGTGGACATGGCGAACCACCGGGTGATCCCGCAGTGAGTCCCGTCCTCCGGTTCGTCCCGCCCGGTGAGTTGGACCGCTGGATCGCCACGAACATGCAGACCGAGGTCACCTGGTACCAGCAGTACCCACTGGCTGATTCGCTTGTCGGGGTGAGGATGTTGCGACTGGCTGGGGCTGGTGGACACCCCTGGGGCTTCTGGCAGATCCTTGTGGGGCAGGGATCTGGACAGTTCGTGGTCGGTGACATCGGATTCCACGGACCACCCGACCCGGACGGTGTGGTGGAGATCGGGTACGAGGTCGTGCCCGACTGGCGGCGACACGGACTGGCCAGCTGGGCCGTACGACAGCTCCTCGCCACAGCTGCCGACCACGGGGCGCAGTCCGTCCAGGCCGAAGTGATCGGCGAGAACCCTGCCTCAGCAGGAGTCCTGGAGCGTTGTGGGTTCATCGTCCGGGATCAGCATGATGGTCGAACCGTCTGGATCCGACGGCTACCGTGAGCGGGCGCGGTCTCGTACGGGACCCTTGACGCCCCATCACTGCCTCCGTATCGTCGCGACCGAGCCCGCCCCCACCTGGTCACCGACCGAGGAGCACGCAATGACCGCGACACCGAGCCGGCGATCAATCATCCAGACGATGGCGGTGGCCGCTGTGACCGTCGGCGGACTGGGCGGGAGGAGCCCGGCGCAGGCCGCACCGCACCGCACGGTCGTCAACGTGCTTGACCACGGCGCTGCCGGTGACGGGCAGACCGACGACAGCGCGGCCTTCCAGTCGGCGATCGACAGCATCGCCGAGGCCGGCGGTGGTGACCTCGTCGTGCCGGCCCGCACCTACGTCATCGCTTCGGCAGCAGCGGACGGTTGTGTGGTGTTGCGCGCCGATGACATGACCGTCCGTGCCGAGGGCGCCACGATCCTGCGCCCGGACAAGTTCGACAATGCCGTCTTCGTGGCGAACACCCGCAGTGAGGAGCCCCTGGGATACGGCGCGGGCGTCCGAGGGCTGCGGTGGATCGGTGGACGGTTCGTGGGCAATCTCGCCGAGTCCAACTTCATGTGCCCGTTCAGCCTCCACCATGCCCAGGACTGCACCTTCAGCGGCATCACCTTCCAGGACCACATCGGCCGCGGCTCGCACGTGTTCGACATGGTGGGTGCCGACTCGATCGTCATCGAAGGATGCTCCTTCCTCGGGCAGCAGACCCATCCCGATGACACCGAGAACGTCGGGGAGGCGATCCAGCTCGGCGCGTCCTACAAGGGCGGATTGACCGGGGGCTCGGGGAACTACGGCTTCTCAGGCCTGATGTGTCGCGACATCACCGTGCGGGACTGTGAGTTCCTGCCCTTCGGTGACCAGGCCGGACCGACACCCTTCGGTTTCCACGGCGGCGTCGAGGGCAAGCACCACCAGCGGTTGAGTTTCGTCGACAACGTCGTGGTCGACCCGCGGACATCGCTGACCCCTGACGACAGCGAGCGCGACACCGTGAACCGGGGTGCGGTCCACCTGTCCGATGCCCACGGCGTCACGATCACGGGCAACCGCTTCACCCAGACCACCGGTCGGGTCAACCGCGCCGTGACCATCATGGGCTTCGACTTCGGCGTCCTCGAGGGCGCCGATCCGGACAAGCCCACCCGTGGCGACTTCGCCGCACCGCAAGGCCCCGCCGACATTCGGATCGAGGACAACGTCTTCGAAGGCTTCCCGGCCCGCGACGGATACGACACGGTGGCCGTACGGGGTCTGGACGGTGCCGCCGTGCCCGGGGTCGTGATCAGCAACAACACCATCCGCGACGGCTACGCCAGTGCTGCCACCGAACACTCGGCCGCCATCCAGCTGGGCAACCTCGAGGGTCCCGTGATCAGCGGCAACACGATCGAGGACCACCACGTGGGACTCGACCTCACCGCAGGACCGATCAGTGATGCCGAGGTGACCGGCAACGAGATCACCAACAGCACGGCACCGGACGCACCGGCGGCCATCATGGTCGACTCGGGACTCACGGACTCCGTGGTGAGGAAGACCACCACGAGCGGCTATGACCAAGCCGTCGCAGGCGAACCGGGCGAGGGAACGGTCATCGAGGACTAGGCGTACGGGCCACGCGATGATCAGGCACCGGGGATCTGCCGCACAGCATCCTCCGGCTGACCGGTGAGCTCGATCGGCCGAAGACCGTTGTGCGCAGCGAACTCCGGCGGCAGACCTCCGTCGCGACCGATCGCCTGGAGGATCTCGTCGGCCAGGGACACCGCGCGCCGGTGAGAGAAGATGAAGTGGGACCTGCGGGTGGGACGACGGTGGCGCAGGTCCCGATTCGCGGTGATGTCCGAGCCCCACGGGCCGACGAAGACCAACGCGGGCGTCCCTGCTGCCAGTGGGAAGGTCTTGTACTGGAAGAAGAAGAACGGCATGCCGAGTTCCTTCGCTGCCACGGCACCACTGGTGACCACGCAGACGGACCTCGGGTCGATCTCCCGACCGGCCATGACGTAGGTGGGGCTGAAGGGCAGCCGGGGAACGAGTCGACCCAGGATCACCCCGCGTTCGCAGACCACCAGGCGTGCATCCGTGGTGAACAGATACGTCACGAACATGAGCAGCGAGAAGAAGATGGTGATGCCGACGGTCGTCGTCGGGTCGGCACCGGGACTCAGCCCCAGCAGGAGCCCGATCAGCACCACGACGCCGACCAGGATCAACGGCAGCACCGGGCCCGCCCCGACCCGGCGGGAGATGATTGGCCTGCCCACCAGGTCACGATGACGCCGCGCAATGAGGCGAGCACGGAGGGGGATCAACGACAACCTCCGGATCGACGGCACACGATGGTCTGCGACACAGTCAGAGGGGCACCGGACCGAACGGTACGCCGCGCTCGGTCAGCTCGGCCTCACCGCCGTCTTCGGCCGTCAGCACCCACAGGCCGGTGCGGGTGATCGCGACGGTGTGCTCCCAGTGGCAGGCCGTGCTGCGGTCGCGGGTGACCTCGGTCCAGTCGTCGTCCAGGGTCTGCACGTCCGGCGTCCCCAGGGTCAGCATCGGCTCCACGGCCAGGCAGAGACCGGTGACCAGCTTCGGCCCACGGCCGGGGCGACCGTGGTTGGGCACGTCCGGCGGCTGGTGCATCGCCGACCCGATCCCGTGACCGGTGAAGTCGGTGACCAGTCCGTACGGGGTGTCGAGGCCTCGTACGTAGCTCTCGATCGCATGGCCGATGTCGGAGAGGTGACCACGCTCGGCCATGGCGGCAATGCCCCGCCACAGGGCCTCACGCGTCGTGTCATCCAGTCCGGCGACGTCCGGGGCGACCTCCCCGACCCGGACCGTGACGGCAGCATCACCGTGCCAGCCGTCGACGATCGCACCGCAGTCCACCGAGACCAGGTCACCCTGGGCGAGCTCGCGGGTCCCCGGGATGCCGTGGACGACTTCCTCGTTGACCGAGATGCACACCACACCGGGGAAGCCCGGCTGGCCGGCGACCTGTCCGTAGTCGAGGAAGGACGGCGTGGCACCCGCGGACTTGATGACCTCGTGGGCGACCGCATCGAGCTCACCGGTGGTGATGCCGCTGCGGACCTCGGCCGCCACCGCGGTCAGGGCGGAGTGGACCACGAGCCCGGCCCGGCGCATTGCCGTGACCTGCTCGTCGGTCTTGATCTCGACCTTGCGGTGATGGAACATCGTCATCCTTCAGTCCCTGCCCCTCGACGGGCTCGGGGATCGGGTCAGGAGACCTTGTCGGACAGCGCGGTGGAGATCCGGTCGGCCACCACGGAGATCTCGCCCAGACCGTCGACCTGGATCAGCAGGCCACGCTCGGCGTAGACGTCCAGCAGGGGCTGGGTCTGCTCCACGTACACCTGCTGGCGGACCCGGATGGCCTCTTCGGTGTCGTCGCTGCGGCCCTGCTCCTGACCACGCTTCAGCAGTCGCGCCACGACCTCCTCGGTGTCGGCGACCAGGGCGATCACCGCGTCGAGGGACTGCTCGCCGAGCATCTCGTCGAGAGCGGTGACCTGGGCGAGGGTGCGGGGGTAGCCGTCGAGCAGGAAGCCGTTGCGGGCATCGGCCTGCTCCAGGCGGTCCTTGACGATCGCATTGGTCAGGTCGTCGCCGACGTAGCCGCCGGAGTCCATGATCTGCTTGGCCTGCAGCCCGAGCGGGGTGCCCTGGGCCACGTTGGCCCGGAACATGTCGCCGGTGGAGATGGCCGGGATCCCGTACCGCTCCGAGATGGTGGCGGCCTGGGTGCCCTTGCCCGCCCCGGGCGGGCCCATGATCAACAGTCGCATGTGTACTTTCTCTCTCCTACCTCAGGAAGCCTTCGTAGTTGCGCTGCTGCAACTGACTCTCGATCTGCTTGACGGTGTCCAGGCCGACGCCGACCACGATCAGGATCGAGGTGCCACCGAACGGGAAGTTCTGGTTGGCCCCGACCAGGATGATCGCGATCGAGGGGATCAGGGCGACCACGCCCAGATAGAGCGAGCCGGGCAGGGTCAGGCGCGACAGCACCCGGCCCAGGTAGGTCTCGGTCGGCTTGCCGGCCCGGATGCCGGGGATGAAGCCTCCGTACTTCTTCATGTTGTCGGCGACCTCGTTCGGGTTGAACGTGATCGCGACGTAGAAGTAGCAGAAGAACACGATCAGCACGAACATGGTGATCATGTAGAGCGGATGGGCCCCGGTCACGAAGTGCTCGTTGATCCACTGGGCGAACTCGGTCTCCGGGCGGAACTGGGCCACCAGGACCGGGATGTACATCAGGCTCGAGGCGAAGATCACCGGGATCACACCGGACTGGTTGATCTTCATCGGGATGTAGGTGGTGGAGCCACCGAACACGCGCGAGCCCACCATGCGCTTGGCGTACTGCACCGGGATCCGGCGCTGGGCCTGCTCGATGAAGATCACCGCGACCATCACCAGTAGTCCGATCGCCACCACGCCCAGGAACAGCAGCCAGCCGCGGGTCCCCGGCTCCTGCAGGCGGATGGCCCACAGGCCCGCCGGGAAGGTGGCGGCGATCTGGGTGAAGATCAGCAGCGACATGCCGTTGCCGACGCCACGGTCGGTGATCAGCTCACCCAGCCACATCACCAAGGTGGTGCCGGCGGTCATCGTGAGGATCATCACCACGACCGGGAAGATCGCGTCGTTGTAGAGGATGTTGGGGCAGTTCAGCAGCTGACCGCCACGGGCCATGGTGACGAAGGCGGTCGACTGGATCAACGCCAGGATCAGGGTCAGGTAGCGGGTGTACTGGGTGATCTTCTGCTGGCCGGAGCCACCCTCCTTCTTGAGGGCCTCCAGCCGCGGGATCACCACGGTGAGCAACTGCAGGATGATGCTCGCGGTGATGTACGGCATGATGCCGAGCGCAAAGACGGCCAGCTGCAGCAGGGCACCGCCGGAGAACAGGTTGATCAGCGAGTACAGCCCGGCACCGGAGCTCGACGGGTCGAGCGCATCGGTGCGGCAGGCCTCCAACTGGGAGACGTTGACGTTGGGGGTCGGCAGCACCGAGCCCAGACGGAACACGACAAGGATCCCGAGCGTGAACAGGATCTTCTTGCGGAGGTCCGGGGTCCGGAACGCGTTGGCGAATGCGCCAAGCAACAGACACGCCCTCTCGTCGGGCCCCGTCCCCGGGGCTGTGGTCACCGACCCTCGCGCCGCCCACGCCGGGCGCACACCAAGGAGCCCCCATTTCAGGGGACCGCGTGGCAGCCTATCAAGCCCCACCACCGATCCACGACCGCGACCGGATTGCCGCCCTCCCCGCGGCCCCACCCCGGGCGAACCCGGAGCTGAACGATCCGTGAACTGTTGTTACCTGACTCACCGAATCCATTGACGATCGTTTCACGGGCGTCCTAGTGTCGAACCATGCTGACCGGCTCGGCCCAGGCCCGACCTGCTGACCGCGCGACGATCGTGTTCGACTTCGACGGCACGGTGGCGCTCGGGGACGGCCCCGTGCTGGCCTACGCCGAGGCCGCCTTCGCCCTGCTCGATCCGGCCCGGGCCGCGACCGCCCGCACGACGATCGCCCGGGTGCTCGCCGGACAGGACCACCGCTGGCCCGACCCGTACGTCGCCGTGGCCAGCCTCTGCGCCGAGGTCGACCCGGCCGAGCTCCAGATCGCCTATCTCCGCAGCCGCGAGGACCTGGCCCGCGACGGTCTCGGGGTCACGGCCCCGGACGGGCTGGCTGCCGCGCTCGACCGGTGGCAGCCCCACGCCGAGCGGGTCCTGGTCACCAACTCCCCGGCCCGCGGCACCGTCGAGGCCCTGGAGCGCCTCGACCTGGCCACCCGGTTCGACCAGGTGGTGGTGGGCGCGGGCAAACCCGACGGCCTGCCGGCGATCCTGCAGACCCTGCTCGACGGCCGACCGGCCCACCACCTGGTCAGCATCGGCGACCACTGGCCCAACGACCTGCGACCGGCACTCGAGCTGGGATGCATCGCACTGGCGGTCAGCGCCGACTCCGAGCCGGCACCCGCCCACGCCCACGCCACCTCGGTGACCGACCTGCTGCCGGTGATCGACACCTGGCTCGCCGACCCGGACGGCTTCGCCGCCGACCACGACCTGCTCGGCCGGGGGGTGTCATGACCCACCAGCCGCCGGGACGGACCCGCGCCCAGGTCCAGACCCTCACCCCCTCGTTGCTGCCCGCGGAGGCGGCGGTCGCACGGGTCCTGCTGGAACGCGACGACATCGCCGAGCTGTCCAGCCGTCATGTCGCCGAGCTGGCCGGCTGCTCCCGGGCCACCGTCGTGCGGGCCTGCCAGAGCCTGGGCTACACCGGGTGGCAGCAACTGCGGGTCCTGCTCGCCCGTGATGCCGCACTGCTGCAGCAGGGTCGGGTGCAGCAGGCAGGGGCCGAGCCGGTCAGCGGCCCGGCCGGTGTCGTGCTGCACCATTTCCACCGCCTCGCCGAGACCGCCCAGGCGATGGCGTCCCTGCTCGACCCCGACCAACTCGAGGCCGCGGTCGACCTGCTCGCCACCGCACCCCGGGTGATGGTGGTCGCCAATGGCCTGACCGCTCCGTTGGCGGTCGACCTGCAGGCCCGACTGCTGCGGCTGGGGATCGATGCCAGCCATCACCACGACGTCCTGCAACAACACATCGCCGCCGCCAACCTGCCCACCGGTGCCGCCCTGGTGGTGATCAGTGGCTCGGGCGCCAACAGCCACACCCTCACCGTCGCCCGCGCCGCCAGCGAGGTCGGCGCCTGCCTGTTGGTCATCACCGCCTTCGCCCGCTCACCCCTGGCCGGCCTGGCCGACGTCCTGCTCCTGGTCAGTGCTCCCGGCACCACCTTCGGCACCGAGCTCACCGAGACCTCCCGGATCCCGCAGGCCGTCCTCATCGAGGGCCTCGGTGCCGCCCTGCGGGACCACCTGGGCGAGCGGGCCACCCCCAGCTCGGCCCGTACGCTCCACGCCGTCAGCAGCCACCTCGAGGAATGACCATGACCACCGTCACCGCGCAGGGTCGTCCGCCGACCCCGTCACCGCGACGCCGACGACGTCCCCTGCAGTCGCGGTGGGCCTACCTGTTGATCGGTCCCGCCATGGTGGTCTTCGCCGTGTTCAACATCGGCCCGACGGTCTTCGCCTTCGGGATCTCGCTGTTCGACTGGAACTACCTCAACGCCGCGCGCAGCAAATTCGTCGGGTTGAAGAACTACGTGCAGCTGACCGATCTCGAGCGCGATCCGAGCTTCCTGCAGACCATGGGCGTCAGCTTCTACTTCGTCGGTGCGATGGTGATCGGCGGCACGGTGCTGTCCCTCGCCCTGGCGATGCTGATGCGGCGGGCCACCAAGGTGATGCTGGCTGCCCGTGCCTCGGTCTTCCTGGCCCATGTCACACCGGTGGTGGCGACCTCGCTGGTGTGGATCTGGATCTACAACCCCCGCTTCGGCCTGGCCAATGCCGTGTTGCACCTGTTCGGCCTGGAATCGATCGACTGGTTGGGGAACCGGTCGACCGCGATGCTGTCGGTGATCCTCTACACCCTGTGGCACGAGGTCGGCTTCACCATGATCGTGTTCGTCGGCGGACTGGCCACCATCAGCTCCGAGCTCAGCGAGGCGGCCCGGGTCGACGGGGCCAGTCCCTTCCGGGAGTTCTGGTACGTCACGCTGCCCCAGCTCACCGGCTATGTGGTCTTCGTCGTGGTGATCGGTTCGATCGCCTCACTGCATGCGTTCACGCAGTTCTTCATGTTGACCGGTGGTGGCCCTGACTTCGCGACCGCCACCCTGGGCTACCAGCTCTACCAACAGGCGTTCGTGTTCCGCAAGACCGGCTACGGGGCCGCCCTGGCCGTCGTGCTGTTCGCGATCTGCGTCGTGCTCTCCCTGACCCAACTGCGCCTGTCCCGCCACCTCAACCGCACCGACTGACCCGCTGTCCATGATCGATCCCACAACCCCAACCCTGCTTGACGAAAGGCCCGCCATGACCAGCTCCTTCACCCGGCGTCGGATGCTCACCGGCGTCGGCGCCCTGGGCACCCTGGCCGCCACCGGCTCGCTGCTGTCGGCCTGTGCCGGCGACGACACCGGCGCCACCCCACCTCCGTCGGTTGATCCGGACACCCCGGTCACCATCACCTTCATGCACTCGATGGCCTCCGGCGCCCTGAAGCCTGCCCTGGAAGCGATCGTAGCGGCCTTCACCGACGAGAACCCCCACATCAAGGTCGAGCTGGCCGAGCAGCCCAACTACGGGCAGCTCCGCGCCCAGATCGAGGCGCAGACCGCTGCCGGGTCGCCTCCCACCATCGCCCAGGTGTACGGCGACTGGGCGGCCACCTACGCCGACAGCGGGGTGTTGGTGAACCTCGACCAGTACGCCGCCGAGTCGGACCAGTGGGACAAGTTCTTCACCGGTGTGCAGGACGACCTCAAGCTCACCGACGGCAGCATCTGGATGTGGCCGTTCAACAAGTCGGTGATGGTGCAGTACTACAACACCGAGATGGTCCCGCAGGCCCCCACGAGCTGGGAGGAGTTCGCCACCGTGGCCGCCGACGTCTCCGACGACAAGGTGGTCGCCCTGTCGATCGATCCCGGCGATGCGTCGAGCCCGGCCGGCGGCACCCAGCTCGTCGAGGCGCTGGCCGAGGCCTTCGGTGACGGCGTCTTCGCTGCGGACGGCAGCCCGACCTTCGACGGCGAGGGGACGACCCAGGCCCTGCAGTTCCTGGTCGACCTGAAGGCGAAGGGTGCTCTTGCCCTCGGCAAGGACTACCCCGGTCAGCAGGCCCTCGGCTCGCAGACCGGCGCGTTCGACGTCTCCAGCGTTGCCTCCTACCAGTACAACCTGGAAGCCGTCGGCGATGCCTTCGAGATGGGGGTCGCTCCGATGCCGACCGGGCCGACCAAGGTCGGCAACATCATGGCCGGCACCAATGTGGCGCTGTTCGACAACGAGGACCAGAACGTCGTCGCCGCCGGTTGGGCGTTCATGCAGTTCCTCGCCTCGGCGCCACAGCAGGCCGCCTGGTCGGCCGCCACCGGCTACCTGCCGGTCCACTCCGACGCCCTCAACGAGCCGGCCTTCACCGAGTACGTCGCCGACAACGCCTGGGTGACCGAGGCCACCGAGCAGCTCAACGAGTCCCAGGCGTTGCCGCCGGTGCCGTGGGCCCAGGAGTGCAGCGGCAAGCTGGCCTCGGCGATCAGTGAGGCCGTCAACGGCGGAGACGTCGCCGCCGCACTGGCCAAGGCGCAACAGGCCGCCGTGAAGGTCCAGCAGGAACACGGCTGATGACCACCCGTACCGTCCCCACCACCGCCGCGGTGGCCCCCGGACCGCCGCCCGGACCTGCTCGGGTCCGTCGCCGCGGCGGGGTGGGCACCGTGGTGCGCCACGTCCTCGCGGTGGTGGTGGCGGTGGCCTTCCTGGCGCCGCTGCTGTGGACGGTACGGGTCAGCCTGTCGACCCCGGCCGATGTCTACCAGTTCCCGCCGAGGCTCTTCGGTGACTGGGACTTCTCGCACTACCCGAGGGCCTGGCAGGCCCGGCCGTGGCTGCGCTACTTCGGCAACACCGTGTTCATCGCCGGCTGTGTGGTCGCCCTGACCATCACCACCTCGTTGATGGCCGGGTTTGCCTTTGCCCTCATGAAGTTCCGCGGTCGCGGCATCCTGTTCGGGCTGTGCATGGCCGTGATGATGGTGCCGCAGACCGTGCTGCTGATCCCGAACTTCGTGATCGCCCAGACACTGAACCTGTACGACACCTACCTGATCCAGATCCTGCCGTGGGCGGCCTCGGTGTTCGGCATCTTCCTGATGCGCCAGTTCTTCGTCACCCTGCCCCGTGAACTGTTCGAGGCAGCCGAGCTCGACGGGGCCGGGACCTGGCGGATGCTGTTCCTGGTCGCCGCTCCGCTGGCCCGTCCACCGATGGTGCTGGTCGCTCTGAACTCCTTCATGGGTTCGTGGAACTCGTTCGTCTGGCCGTACCTGATGACCCGGCGCGACGAGATCCGCCCGATCGAGGTCGGTCTGCAGACCTTCTACGGAGCCGAGGGCACCGACTGGAACGGCCTGACCGCCGCGATCACCTTCACCACGATCCCGGTCATCGTGATCTTCCTCTTCCTGCAGCGATACTTCGTCCATGGCGCCTACGGCGTGGAAGGGGGCGTCCGTGGCTGAGACCGACAAGGCCGGCGACACCCGTGTCGAGTTCTTCGGCGGGCTGCGGG
>DVLP01000112.1 GCA_018715445.1 Candidatus Avipropionibacterium avicola
ACTTCCGCATCAACACGGAAAACATGGGGCAGTTCGAACGCACACTTATTATCGCGGACGAAGGCAGCTACGTACACTACATTGAGGGCTGCACCGCTCCGATCTACAAGTCGGACTCGCTGCACTCGGCCGTGGTCGAGATCGTGGTCAAGAAGGGCGGGCGTTGCCGCTACACCACGATCCAGAACTGGTCGAACAACGTGTACAACCTGGTCACCAAGCGCGCCACCTGTGAGGAGGGCGCCACCATGGAGTGGGTCGACGGCAACATCGGCTCCAAGGTGACCATGAAGTACCCGGCGGTCTACCTGATGGGCGAGCACGCCAAGGGCGAGACCCTGTCGATCGCCTTCGCCGGCGAGGGTCAGCACCAGGACGCCGGGGCCAAGATGGTCCACTGCGCCCCGCACACCTCCAGCTCGATCGTGTCGAAGTCGGTGGCCCGTGGTGGCGGCCGTACCTCGTACCGCGGTCTGGTCCAGGTCGATCCGGGTGCCCACGACTCGGCTTCGCTGGTGCTCTGTGACGCCTTGCTGGTCGACCAGATCTCACGCTCCGACACCTACCCGTACGTCGATGTCCGTGAGGACGACGTACGGATGGCCCACGAGGCCACGGTCTCCAAGGTGAGCGAGGATCAGCTGTTCTACCTCATGTCGCGAGGCATGGCCGAGGACGAGGCGATGGCGATGATCGTGCGCGGCTTCGTCGAGCCGATCGCCAAGGAGCTCCCGATGGAGTACGCCCTGGAGCTCAACCGCCTCATCGAACTGCAGATGGAAGGGGCCGTGGGCTGAGCCCACCGCCCGAACCGTCCACCACCCACACGCACGAAGGAAGAGATGACCACCACGACCGAGAAGCCTGCGGTTGCCTCGGCGCTGGAGACCAGTGACCGGGTCGCCAGCCACCTGCACCCCGAGCCCTCGTACGAGATCAGTGACCACCCGGTGCCCACCGGCCTGGAGGAGGTCTGGCGTTTCACCCCGCTGAAGCGCCTGCGAGGACTGCACGCCGACGCGGTGTTCCAACCGAGCACCACCGAGTGCAGCTGGACCGGTCCCGAGCAGGCCAGGATCGCTCCGGTCTCCGGTGCGGACGCCGCACCGTGGCGCGGTGTCTCCGGCTACATCCCGACCGATCGCCTGAGCGCACGGATCTTTGCCGAGACCGATGCCTCGCTCAGCATCGACATCCCGGCCGAGGCCGAGCTCGACGAGCCGGTCGTGGTCACCCTCAAGGGGACCAGTGCCGAGACCACCGAGGCCGGGCACGTCGCGATCCGCTTCGGTGCGCACAGCAGCGGGACCGTCGTCCTGCTCCACGAGGGTTCGGCCACGCTGGGCCACGTCGTGGAGGTCGAGGTCGCCGACGGCGCCCGGGCCGTGGTCGTCACCGTCCAGGACTGGGCCGATGACGCGGTCCACGTGGCCCACCACTCGGCCCGTGTCGGGCGCGATGCCTCGCTCAAGCATGCCGCAGTCTCCTTCGGTGGTGACGTCGTCCGGCTGGCCGTCGACGTCAACTACCAGGGTCAGGGTGGCTCGGCCGAGCTCTTCGGGCTCTACTTCGCCGACGCCGGTCAGCACCTGGAGCACCGGCTCTTCGTCGATCACAACCAGCCCCGCACCAACAGCAATGTGGACTACAAGGGCGCCTTGCAGGGCGACGGGGCGCACTCGGTCTGGATCGGTGACGTGCTGATCCGCAAGATCGCCGAGGGGATCAACACCTACGAGTCCAACAAGAACCTCGTGCTCACCGACGGGGCCCGGGCCGACTCGGTGCCGAACCTGGAGATCGAGACCGGAGAGATCGAGGGGGCCGGGCACGCCTCGACCACCGGTCGCTTCGACGACGAGCAGCTGTTCTACCTGCAGAGCCGTGGAGTCTCCGAGATCGAGGCCCGTCGACTGGTGGTGTACGGCTTCTTCGCCGACATCGTCAAGAAGATCGGGGTCTCGCAGATCGAGTCCCGGCTGATGGAGGCCATCGAGGCCGAGCTCGCCCTGCACGTCGGCGCTGCCTCGGCCACCGAGGTGGACGAGATCTGAGATGGCCTTCGTCCGTGCCTGCGCCCTGGCCGACCTGGCCCCCGAAACCGCTGTGGCGGTGGAGATCGGGGACGAGGACGTGGCCGTGGTGCACTCCGCAGGAGAGGTGTTCGCGATCCGCGACGAGTGCTCGCACGCCTCGATCCCGCTGTCCGAGGGTGATGTCGGCGACTGTGAGATCGAGTGCTACCTGCACGGGTCACGGTTCTCGTTGCGCACCGGAGCCGCCCTCGGACTGCCGGCCACCGAGCCGGTCCCGGTCTATCCGTGCCGGGTGGTCGACGACCAGGTCGAGGTCGACGTCGACAACCCCATCGTGACCGCCTGACCCCACATCCGTACATCACAGACTTTTCAAGGAGACAACGAACAATGGCCAAGCTGGAGATCACCGACCTGCACGTCAACGTCGAGACCGAGGACGGTGCCAAGGAGATCCTGCACGGCGTCGACCTGGTCGTCGACACCGGACAGGTGCACGCGATCATGGGGCCGAACGGGTCGGGCAAGTCGACCCTGGCGTACGCGATCGCCGGACACCCGAAGTACACCATCACCAGTGGACAGGTGAGCCTGGACGGGGCCGACCTGCTGGAGCTCGGCACCGACGAGCGCGCCAAGGCAGGACTCTTCCTCGCCATGCAGTACCCGGTCGAGGTGCCCGGCGTCTCGGTCGCGAACTTCCTGCGCACCGCCAAGACCGCCCTGGACGGCGAAGCCCCGAAGCTGCGCACCTGGGTCAAGGACGTCAACTCTGCACTGGAGAACCTGCAGCTCGACTCCAGCTTCGCCCAGCGCAGCGTCAACGAGGGCTTCTCCGGTGGCGAGAAGAAGCGTCACGAGATCGCCCAGCTGGAGCTGCTCGACCCGAAGTTCGCGATCCTCGACGAGACCGACTCCGGCCTCGACATCGATGCCCTGCGGATCGTGTCCGACGGGGTCAACCGTTTCGGTGCCCGGGGCGACCGCGGTGTCCTGCTGATCACGCACTACACGCGGATCCTGCGCTACATCAAGCCGGACCGGGTGCACGTCTTCGTGGCGGGACGGGTCGCCGAGTCCGGTGGCCCCGAGCTCGCCGAGCGTCTGGAGGCGGAGGGCTATGACCGCTATGTCACTGCCGCCCGCGCCTGAGGTGGACGGCCACACCCTCAACCCTGGTTGGGATGTCGACGCAGTCCGCGCCGACTTCCCGATCCTGTCGCGGACGGTCGGCGACCAACCGCTGATCTACCTCGACAGTGCCAACACCTCGCAGAAGCCGCAGGTGGTGATCGACGCGATC
>DVLP01000113.1 GCA_018715445.1 Candidatus Avipropionibacterium avicola
GTGATCGGCTGCTTCCCGCCCGGCGCGCACGGGAACACCGGCACCCCGGCGCGGGCGAACAGCACCGCCGCCTCCGGCAGCGGCCAGGAGGCATCCATCTGCCGCAGCGCGGCGGTGAACCGGTTCCGGCCGCTCATCACAGCCCCCGCCCTTCGATCCCGCGCCGCCCACGGTCAGGCTCCGGTGCCGCCCGTCGCGCCGGCGACGGCTCGGCAGCGCGGGCCGGGGCGTCCTGCGCCGGGCTCTGCCGGGTCGCAGCGTCGCGGCTCAGGCCCGGCGGGGTGCCATCGGGCACCTGGGTCGTGTCGAGCTGATCGAGGATGCCGGCGGCGGTCTTACGTACCCTCTCCCCGGTGGCCTGCACCACCTCGACCGGCTCCTTGCCGTCGACGTTCGCGGCCCATCCGGCGACGTACGGGATCGTGTACTCGGTGGTGTCCATTCCGTGGGCAGCACCGACCATCAACGCCACGGACTCGGCCTCGACCTCGGCGATCCCGCGATGCTGACGGGCATCCTCGGAATCCGGGTCGTGCATCAGCACATGGGCGAGCTCGTGCGCGAGAGTCTTCACCTGCGCGGCGGGGTCCATGTTCTCCCGCACCGCAACCGTCTTCGCCTCGAAGTCGGTCCTGCCGTTCGCGCCGTCGATCATGCCCTCGTGCGGCACCCGCATCAGCGTCAGCCCCGCCGCCTCGACCTGCCCGGCCAGCCCCTCCCACAACCCCTCCGGCGCCTCACCCACGAGCAGCACCGGCGATGGCGTCTCAGGGAGCGGATCGCCCGTGGTCTGCGAGACATCCCATACATAGGCCGGCTTCGCCCCGACCATCCGCGAGCGCACCACCTCGCCCGGTTTCGGCTTCTCACCCCGACCGAGGCGATACCAGGAGTTCGGGTCCGACGGGTTCGCCGACGCGAACCGCCCGGTGACGGGGGCGAGAATCTGGTAGCCGGGCTGGCCTTTGTCCACCTGCCGGCCGAGCTGCTGCCACTGCCGGTAGCCGGCGACGTAGGTCGGGAACGGCTCGGGCACCCGGCCGGCCTCGAAGTTCGCCGCGTGCTGTTCCCAGATCAGCAGAACGTTGTTGAACGAGCGGGACCGGAACTTCGCGGCGAACCGGAGCATCTCGGCCCAGTCCTCACCCGTAACGAGCTGTTCGACCGCGCCGGTCAGGCGCTCGTGGAGCTCGTCGAGCTTCGCTTCCCGCTTCTTGCGGGCTTCCTCTTGCCTCGTCGCCATCGTTCGGCCTCCTCCCGGTAGACCCAGCCACCTGGGGTGTGGGCGGCTGGTCCTGCACCTGCGAGGTGAGCCAGGTGTATCCGGAGAGTCGAGACGGTCAGCAAACAGAAGAGCGGTAAGTTGGCCGGCAGGAACGTGGAGGCACCTGACGTAAGACAACGGCCTACCAGCCCTGCCAGCGCCGCGGACGTGACGACCCGGGATGGCGTCGTTTAGGTGGGCAGCGACGTCTCAAACGTGGGCATACTGCTGTCTGCGGACCTCATGGCGCGGTACCGGCTCGGAGTGGTTCCGACGCACTCGCGGAACGCCGCTGAGGCGCGATTGCGGGAGCGCCACCCGACCCGCCGACCTGTCTGTTCGATCGTCAGGTCGGTCTCCCGCAGCAGGCGGGCCATCTCCTCGACCCGCAGCATCGTCAGATACGTCAACGGGGTCTTGCCGTAGGCGTCCGTGAACACGCGGCTGAGTTGCTTCGTGGACAGATGCACCATGCCCGCCAGCTCCGGCAATGTCCAACTCCGAGCGATATCGCTTTGCAGGGCAT
Source organism: Candidatus Avipropionibacterium avicola (assembly GCA_018715445.1). GTDB lineage: Bacteria > Actinomycetota > Actinomycetes > Propionibacteriales > Propionibacteriaceae > Avipropionibacterium > Avipropionibacterium avicola. Next base: position 1,791 of record DVLP01000113.1, read on the forward strand.
CGCGCACCTGTCGCGCTTCAGCCCGAAGCGGTGTGAATCGGCGGTCCCTGGGCAGCGTGGGTCGGAGCCGTGCCCGCTGGTGCGGCGATGTCCGGTAGGGGGTGATACGGATGAACGGCGAGATCTGGTCGATGACCGCGTGCCAGAGCGCCTGCATCCGATGGAAACGCTCCCGGTAGACGCCATCGACGCTGAGCGCGACGAGTTCATCCAACCAGGGCATCAACATCCCCGCCCGATCCTCGCCGAGGCGAAGTACCTGCGCCGGTTCGGTGTAGATCGTGTCAGCGAACCCCTGCGCATCGAGACGGTCCCGGAGCACATCGGCGTGCTGCCAGAACAGCTGATCGAGCAGGAAGTCGGTGTCGGCGTAGATCGTCGTGACCGTGACATGCCCGTCCGGCTCCGACCCGCACAGCACGTTCGCGCCCAGCAGCACCACGTCACCGGGCCTGATTGGTCGTTCCCCAAATTCGCTGAACAAGATCGCCGACCCCGACCGGACGACAATGATCTTCACACAGTCGTAGGCGACTGGACCAATCGGACGATGGATGGTGCGTGTCCGAGCAATCAAGGCGTCGTAACATGTCATGTCGGCCCAGCGCTCTCGTGATGCCGGGGAACGAAGACAAGGCCGACCGCTATCGGCGGCTCTTGCTCATCCTCGTGGTCGCGATGATGACCCATCTCACGGCGTTGCAGCAGCGACTCACGGACACGCTGATCTCGCTGGTGTCGAGTGTGGATCGCAGCGCGCGTCCAATCATGCTCATGACGTTCCCCTCATGACTTGACGAGTCTGGCTATGGCGTCGGACGCTTCCTTGAGCTTCACCTCGGCCTCAGTGCCGTCGTGCTGGATGGCTCCGGCGACGCAGTGTTTGAGGTGGTCATCAAGCAGTCCGAGAGCGACGTTCTCCAGCGCGGAAGTGATCGCGCTGATCTGGGTGAGGATGTCGATGCAGTAGGTGTCCTCCTCGATCATCCGGTGGATGCCACGGGCCTGACCCTCGATGCGTCTGAGCCG
>DVLP01000114.1 GCA_018715445.1 Candidatus Avipropionibacterium avicola
CTTGGTGAAGATGCCGCCACCGACACGCATGAACATGGCCAGCATGGCGGCACCGAAGGCGAAGCCCTCGAGGATGGTGGGGGCGTCGCCCTGGAAGATCAGCACGACCACGGCCACGCCGAACAGGCCGAGACCGACGGTCGCCATGCCGACGGTCGCGCCGGTACGGAAGGCGATCTTCATGGCGGGGTTGCGGCCCTCGTCCTTGGCCGCGGCGGCGACCCGGACGTTGGCGCGGGTGGCCAGCGACATGCCGAGCTGGCCGATCACGCCGGAGAAGACGGCACCGACCAGGAAGGCGACCGAACGGACGATGCGCAGCATCCACTGGTAGGCGGTGCTGTGCTCGCCGGCGCCGTGGGCGGGCAGGGCCAGCAGCAACAGGAAGGCGACAGCTGCAAACACGGCGAGGGTCTTGAACTGACGCTGCAGATAGGCCTGGGCACCCTCTTGGACGCCACGCGCGATGGACTGCATGTTCGGCGTGCCCTCGGGTGCCTTCAACACCTCCGACCGGAATTTCAGCGCCATACCCACCGCAATGAGGGCAATGACGGCCACAACGGCGACGAGGACCGGATTGGTACCGGCCAGCGTCACCTCGTGGGCGATCGGGATCAACGACATCAACGTCTCCTCGTGTGCACAGTTGACCCGCGGTCGGGTCGTAGGAACCGAAGCGGAGTCTAAACCAGTCTCTCGGTGGTCTCATCCCGCGGATGCGTGTCCCCCGCCACACCCGCTGCCCAGCAGTGTCGCATGCGGGTGGCAGGATCGACGCGGCGGCCGCGTCGGAGCCGAGCTGAGGAGGGGTGCACGTTGTCTGGTCTGGTCGGTCCTGACGGTCACGACGGCACCGGTGTCGACCCGACTGATCCCGACCTGTTCGGCTGCGCGGGCCCGACCCTGGAGCGGCTCCGGGACGAGGGCAGGATCCGCCATGTCCACACCGTGCCCGAGCGCGCAGCCGACACGGCCAGGTGGCCCGACTGGGTGCCGGACGTGGTCGTCGAAAGGTTGGCCGCGCGCGGGGTCACCGCACCCTGGGCCCACCAGGTGGCCGCGGCCGAGGCTGCGCACGACGGGCGTTCGGTGGTGCTGGCGACCGGGACCGCCTCGGGGAAGTCGTTGGGCTATCTGTTGCCGGTGATCGCCGCGACCCTGCCCGGGTCGGCGGGGAGCCCTGGTCCAGCGGGGAGTCCCGGGTCGGCGGGGAGCCCCTGGTCGGCGAGGAACAGGGAGAACGGCGAGGAGACGACGACCGATCGGGTACGGCACCTGCGCCAGTTGACCACCGACCCGCAGCGGCCGGGCACCGCGCTCTATCTGGCACCGACCAAGGCGTTGGCCCATGACCAACGGCGGGCGGCCCGAGAACTGCAGATCCCTCGGTGGCGGGTCGGCGCCCTGGACGGCGACTCCGACTCCGAGGAGCGCGAGTTCGCCCGTCGGTATGCCGGCTTCGTCCTGTCGAACCCGGACATGCTGCACTTCTCGGTGCTGCCGTCGCACCGACGCTGGGCCGATCTGCTGGCACGGCTGCGGTACGTCGTGATCGACGAGGCCCACCGCTACCGCGGCGTCTTCGGCTCCCAGATCGCCCTGGTGGTACGGCGGCTGCGGCGCCTGTGCGCCCACTACGGCGCGGACCCGGTGATCATCGCCGCCAGCGCCACCACCGGCGATCCGGCCCGCTCCCTCGCCCGCCTGACCGGCCTGCACCCCGACAACATCGAGGTCGTCGACCGGGACGCCTCACCGCACGCCAGCGTCACCCACGCCCTGGTCGACGCCGGTGAGCAGGTGATCGACATCTCCGCCGGCCTGCTGGCCGACCTCGCCCAACCGACCCCCGAGCCCGCCGAGGGGCGTCCGTCCCCCGAGCTCGTCGAGGGGCCAGAGCACTCCCAGTCGACTTCCTCCCAGGTGGTCGCCTTCGTCCCCTCCCGCAAGCTCTGCGAGATTGTGGCGGTCGAGGCCCAGCGGCGCAACCGGGGCGCGACGATCGAGGCCTACCGCGGCGGCTACCTGGCCTCGGAGCGACGCGACCTGGAGGCCCGCCTCACCGCCGGCACCCTGCACGGGGTCGCTGCCACCAATGCCCTCGAGTTGGGGATCGACATCGCCGGGTTGGACGCGGTGGTGATCGCCGGGATCCCCGGATCGCTGGCTTCGTACTGGCAGCAGGCCGGTCGGGCCGGTCGGCGAGGACGGCCCGCCCTGGTCGTCGCGTTGGGTGGCATCGACCAACGCGACAGCCATCTGCTGGCCCATCCCGAGCTGATCTTCGAGCGGCCGGCCGAGCCGACCGTCCTCGACCCGGACAATCCCCGCCTCCTGGGCGGGCAGTTGGCCTGTGCCGCCCAGGAGCTGCCGTTGCAGGAGGCCGACGCCGAGTGGTTCGGCCCAGCCATGGCTCCGGTGCTGGCGGCACTCACCCGTCAGGGCGTGCTCCGGCACCGCGGGTCCGGGTCGGCGGCCCGGTGGCACTGGACCCGGGCCGATCGCGCCGTCGACCTGGTGGACC
>DVLP01000009.1 GCA_018715445.1 Candidatus Avipropionibacterium avicola
CGCCACGCTGGATGACCTCGGTACGACGGATCGAGCCACCGATGCTCGAGGTGCCCAGGCCCACCACGCGGGTGATGCCCATCTTCGACATCGTGAGCGGTCCGGCCTTGCCGTCGGCCTCGAGTCCGTTCTTGGACTGGTACGACTTCACCGCACTGGTGGTGGCGTCGCCCCACGAGCTGTCCATGGTCGCGCCGGCCTTGTTCTGGACCAGGGAGACCATCGCGGCCAGGACGGACTGGGTGATCGCCCCGGCCTTGCCGTCCTGGACGAGACGATGGTCAGCCTGGAACTTCACGATGGAGCCGGAGTAGCCCAGACCGTTGAGGTTGCGCTTGATCCGATCGGTCGGCATTGCTGCGTGGGCATTGATTCCGCCGGTCAGACCGGCCGTGCCGAGGGCGAGGCCACTGATGGCGGCACCATGGAGGAACAGACGACGAGACGTCATGGGGACGAACCTTTCCGAGTGGGGACTTGGGTCGGAACCGGCGGGTCGTCGGCGACGCCGCCACGACTCATACTTGCCCATCCTCAACAATTCGTCCAGACCCCGTACGCGATCGAGTCCGTCTCAGGCCAGGTTCAGGCCCGGATCGCCTGCGGGGATTTCGTAGGCCCGCTTGAGTTCCAGCGGTGCTCCGGGGGTGGAGATGTAGGGCACGGCCATGTAGCGAGCCGTCAGCAGGTCCTGGGTCCACTCCACCGAGAGGTAGCCGCGACGGCCATTGATCCACTTGATGTGCGGGTTCTCGTCCAGCACGACCTGGTACGAGTCGTTCTCCTCGTAGCCGTCGTTGCCCGAACCCACCGAGGTGGCGATCAGCTCGACGCCGACCGTGGCGGAGTCCGGGTCGTCGAAGTCGGACTTGATCTCGTTGGCGAAGGCGGCGTGGACGTCGCCGGTGAGGACCGTGGCGTTGGTGTGTCCGGCCTCGACCCAACTGTCGCGGACCAGGTTGCGGTTGACCCGGTAGCCGTCCCAGCCGTCGGCGGCCAAGGTCTCGGTCGGGCCCTCGGAGATGTCGCGGTGGGAGAAGAAGACCCCTTGGGCGAGCACCTGCCAAGTGGCCTGCGAGCTGGCCAGACCGTCGAGCAGCCAATCGGTCTGAGCATTGCCGAGCATGGTGCGGTCCGGGTCGTCGCGCTCGGGACAGTCGGAGAACCACCAGGTCTTGCCGCCGTCGTGGCAGACCTGCAGGTCCCGGTACTGCCGGGTGTCGAGGATGTGGAGGTCGGCGGTCGTCCCCCACGACAGGCGTCGGTAGAGATCGAGGGAGGCACCATTGGGCTTGCTGCGACGGCGGAGAGGCATGTTCTCGTAGTACGCCTGGTAGGCCGCAGTGCGACGCGCCTCGAACGCGTCGGTGGGCACGCCGTCCTTGGGGTGGATGCCGGCCCAGTTGTCCTGGACCTCGTGGTCGTCCCACGTCACCACCCACGGTGCGACGTGGTGCAGCTCCTGGGTCTCGACCTCGGCCTTGTAGAGCGCGTAACGGCGGCGGTAATCGGCCAGGCTGACACAGGTGCTGCCCGGATGGACCCGGGTCCGTCCCTCGACACCAGCGCCCTCGTAGATGTAGTCGCCGAGGGCGAAGACCAGGTCGGGGTCCTCCTGGGCCGCGTGGTGGTACGCGGTGAACCAGCCGCTTTCGTAATGGGCACAGGAAACCGCGATCGCGTGCAGGGGCTTGGTGGAGTCGGCGGCCGGCAAGGTCCGGGTCCGGGCGGTGGGCGAGACGTGGTTGCCGGTGCGGAACCGGTAGTAGTACCAACGGTCGGGCTTCAGACCGTCGACCTCGATGTGGACGGCGTGGCCCTGGGCGGGTCCGGTGGCGACCGTCCCGCTGCGCAGCACCGTGGCGAAGTCCTCGTCGGAGGAGAGCTGCCAGCGCACGGTGGAGCGTCGTGCCCCCATGCCGCCGAGACCGTCCTCGGCCAACGGGTCGACGGCCAACCTGGTCCACAGGACCATGCCGTCGGTGCTGGGATCGCCCGAGGCCACCCCGAGGGTGAAGGGGTCCGGATCGGCGGCGGAGGCCACCCCGGTCAGTCCGGTGGCTGCCGTGCCGCCGATGGCTGCTCCGATGAAGATCCGCCTGCTGAGGCGTCGGTCCCGGGCACGGTTGGCGCCGAGATCGGGCGCCACGAGCCTCAGGGGCGTCGGGTCGTGGTCGTGTTCGTCGTGGTCGTCGATGATCGGTGACGGAACTCTCATGGCCCTGAGCATGGCCGAGGTTCCTGCTGTTTGGCAAGAGTTTTCGCTCAATCAACTCACAGTGGGAACAGTTTTCATGCTGGGTCGATGTGCTGGTCGGTGTCCGCGTGAGGTGTTGGCCCGGGGTGGGATCTTCCGGCCACATCTCTGGCGCGGGCGATGCCAGGTGTGGTAATCATTCACGCTACGGACACATCAAGTGGTACGAATTTGCGTACCCCGGAAGAGGAGCTCCGATGTCACGACCCCACGAAACGAACCGACGGGCCACCGGGGCGCAGGTCGCCGGACGGCAGGTCCCCTCCCGGCGATCGCTCCTGCGCGCGGTCGGACTGGCCGGCATGGCGGCACCGATGCTCGCCGCCTGTGCCACGTCGGCACCGACACCGACCACCGGATCGAGCGCTCCGGTGGGCGAGGTCGACCCGGAGAACCCGTTCGGCCTGAGCGCAGGGGAGCTCGACGTGGTCGTCTTCGACGGAGGCTCGGGCGTGGACTACCTCGACACCGTCCAGGACCTGTTCGCCACCCGTCATGGCGACACCACGATCACCGTCGACAAGACCCAGGACCTGTCACCCCTGCAGTCGCGCTTCGTGAACCAGAACCCGCCGGATGTGTTCCAGAACTC
>DVLP01000115.1 GCA_018715445.1 Candidatus Avipropionibacterium avicola
ACCGGCGACATAGGGCCGTACGGCCACACCTGCGGCACCGAAGTGCTCGGCCCAGCGCAGGGTCTGCGCCCCGGCCGCCAGCCAGGCGAAGTTGCCCTCACTGTCGGGCACCTCCAGCCCGAGGCTGCGCAGGCCGTCGACCAGCACGGTGCGTTGCGCGACGAGATCGGCGACCCGGGCGGACAGTTCGTCCTGGGCGTCCAGACTGGCGACCACCGCCGCCTGGGCCAGCGACGAGACCCCGAACGGCAGCGAGGTGGCCCGGACCGCCTGGGCCAGGCCCGGCTCGGCCACGCAGTACCCGACGCGGAGCCCGGCCAGGCCGTACGCCTTGGAGAAGGTGCGCAGCACCACGACATTGGGCCGGTCCAACAGCTCCAGCCCGCGGGCTGCGGCCGGATCGGTGACGAACTCGACATAGGCCTCGTCGACGATCACCATCACCGACGGATCGACCGCGTCGAGGAACCGCACCAGGTCGGTGTGGGTGATGATCGGCCCGGTCGGGTTGTTGGGGGTGCAGAGCAGGACGGCGCGGGTGCGGTCGGTGACCGCCGCGGCCATGGCGTCCAGGTCGTGCACCGCATGCGGGCCCAGGGGCACCGGGACCGGACGGGCGCCGGTCAGCTGGACCGCGATCGGGTATGCCTCGAAACTGCGCCAGGCGAAGACCACCTCGTCGCCGGTCGTACAGGTCGCCTGCAGCAGGTGGTAGAGCACTGCCACCGATCCCGTACCGAAGGCGAGCCGGTCGGCAGCCACCCCCAAGTGCTCGGCGACCGCAGCGGTGATGGCGGTGTTGCCGGCATCGGGGTAGCGGTTGAAGCCGTCGAGGGCGATCTGCTCGCTCACCGATGGCAACGGCGGGTACGGATTCTCGTTGCTGGACAGCTTGTACGAGACCCCACCCGGCCCGGCGGCCGCGGGCTTGCCGGCGACGTAGGCCGGCAGCGAGGAGACCTCGGGACGGATCGGGACCGTCACAGTCGGATCTCCCCACGGGGGGAGTCGAACACTGCTCCCATCAGGCCCGGGTTGCCCATCGGGGCGGTCCACTCGACCTCGAGGCCGTCGACGACGTCCTCGACGCGGCCGCCGATCCACTCCCGGACCCGGTCAGGATCGCCGGCGATGACGATGCGCTTGAGGGACAGGTCGGAGGGCGAGGTGGTGCCGTGGATCGGACCGGCGCCTTGCCAGTGCACGAAGAACGGCAGCTGCGGGTCAGCCTGCAGGCCCTTGATGCCGAGCTGCTGCCAGGAGAGTCGCTCACCGGTCGGCAGCACGCGGCTGCCGTCGACCGCCTTGCGACCGAGGCGCTCCTCGAACGGGGCCATGTCGTCGACCGCGAGCACCCAGGCCATCCAACCGCCGCCGGCCTCGCTGCGGGCGCGGACGGCCTGGCCGAAGGGTGCCTTGTCGGCCGCCGGGTGGTCGAGGACCTCGACCAACTCGAGGTAGCGACCGTCGGCCAACGGAAGGGTCATGTTCTGGGTCCCGAACCGGGGATGGACGCCACCGTCGGCGAACTCAGCCCCCAGGATCTCGCTCAACCGGGCGGCGCTCGCGGCCAGGCCCTCGGGAGTCACGGCGAAGGACAGGTGATCCAGGTGCATGACTGGCATTGAACACGACCGTGGCCGGCCAAGCGTAGTTGGGGTGCCCTCGCTTGGCTGCCCCCGCGTCGTCTGGCCCCGCGTCGTAGGGTGGCCCCGTGCCAGAGGTCACCCTCCCGTTCCCACGGGCCTTCGTCGAGTTCGTGGACCCCGCCGACCCGGACCAGGTCTTCCGCTGCGACCTGACCTGGCTGACTTCGCGGTGGCAGTGCATCTTCGGCAGTGGCTGCAAGGGGATCTATGCCGATCGACCCGACGACGGATGTTGCACCCTGGGAGCCCATTTCGCCGACGAGGACGACGAGGTCCGGGTCACCCGTGCCGTCGCACAACTCAGCGACGACGACTGGCAGTTCCGCGCGGTCGGGCTGTCCAAGGGATGGGTGGTCGACGAGGAGGCCGAGGACGACGAGGAACCGGCCCGCAAGACCCGGGTCCACAAGGGCGGCTGCATCTTCCTGAACCGACCCGGATTCGCCGGTGGTGCCGGATGCGCGCTGCACAAGCTGGCGCTGGACCAGGGACGCAGCTTCGTCGAGACCAAACCTGATGTGTGTTGGCAGTTGCCGATGCGGCGCAGCTTCCGCCATGTCGAGCGCAACGATGACACCGAGTACCTCGAGATCACCATCGGGGAGTACGTACGGGAGGGCTGGGGCCCCGGAGGCCACGACCTGGACTGGTACTGCACCTCGAACACCGAGGCCCACACCGGTCGCCAGCCGGTCTACGAGAGCAACAGGGCCGAGCTCACCGAACTGATGGGCGAGCCCGCCTATGCCGAGTTGGTACGCCTGTGCCGCGACTTCGAGTCGACCGGCTCCGGCCTGATGCATCCCGCGACGAAGGCAGTGCTGGACGCCGAGGCCTGACCCTCGTCGTGGGTGGTGTGCTGCTGCGGCTGTGCTGGTGGTGGGTCCGTGCGGACCCGTTCGGGCCATCGGGGCAGAGTTCGCAATGTGACCGGTGACGGTGGTCGAAGGGGCCCGATCGAGCCCTCCCACCCCTGTCACCGGTCGGTTTGCGAACTTCGTCCTGGGCTCGCTTCCGCAGGGTGATCGGGTCGGGCCGGCGCCGGTGATTCGATGACCGGTGGTCGTGCGAACTCGGTCTCCAC
>DVLP01000116.1 GCA_018715445.1 Candidatus Avipropionibacterium avicola
GGCCCGGGCGTGCCAAGCCTGGCCATCGGCATCCTGCACACCGCAGGCTGGGTCCTGCTGGCGTTGTCGGTGGTCCATGCGACGGTGTGGGCCCGACGTGCCCCAGCGGCGCCGGCGGCCACCTGGGGGACCCCGGGACTGCACACCCCGCCCCCCGCCGAACACTGACCGACGACCGCCTGTCGCACGCCCTTGTTTCGGGATTGTCACGAATCCTGTGGGTCCGGTCCCATCTGTTGACGTACTGGCCCGGGCTCCTTAAGGTGACATCACCATTCGGATCGGAACTAAATGTTCAATGAGTGGTCCGAAATGGAATTTCGGCTTCCGCTCTCCGTGAGCGTGCGACAGAGGAGTGAGCATGACCACCAGACGACAGGTGTTGCAGTGGGGCGGCTTGGCCGGTGGGGTCTCGTTGGCCGCGGCGAGCTGTGGCTTCCAGGGGAGCAACAGTGGTGGCGGTGACGGAGACGGCGGCGGAGGCGGCGGCGAGAAGTCGCTGACGATCCAGGGGCCGGTGCTGCCGACGCTCGATCCGCAGGTGATCAGCGACGGCATGTGGATGGTCAACCGGGGCCTCATCGAGGGCATGTTGATGCAGACCGATGACGGCACCGACGTCCAGCCGGCCGCTGCTGAGTCCTGGGACATGTCCGACGACGGGCTGGTCTACACCTTCCACCTGCGGGAGGCGAACTGGTCGGACGGCTCGCCGGTCACCGCCGACGACTTCATGTACGCCTACGAGCGGCTGCTCGAGCCGAAGTCCTCCGGTGCCGGTGTGACCCTCGGTGCGAACTCGTACGTCTCGAGCATGAACATCAAGAACGCCCTGCAGTTCCAGCAGGGTGTCGTCGAGGACTGGGCCGAGGTCGGGATCAAGTCGCCCGACGACAAGACCATCGAGATCACCCTGACCACCCCCAACCAGGGCTTCCTGATGGGGATGACCCACGCCTCGATGTGTCCGCTGCCCAAGAAGGTGCTCGAGGAGCACGATGCGGAGTGGGAGAAGCCCGAGAACATCATCACCAACGGTCCCTTCACCGTTGAGGCCACCCAGACCAACGTCAGCATGACCCTGGTGAAGAACCAGGAGTACTGGGACGCCGACAACGTCCAACTCGACAAGATCAACTACCGGATGGTCGAGGGCAGCGCTGCTCCGACCCTGGTGCCGTTCGAGAACGGTGAGGTCGACATCATGAGCGTCGGTGACCCGGCGCTGCTGCTCCGCTTCGACAACGACCCGAACCTGACCCCGCGCCTGCACAGTGCCAAGCCCGGCTCGATCTACTACCTGGCCCTGCTGCACTCGAAGAACGAGGTGCTGTCCGACATCCGGATCAGGGAGGCCCTCTCGCTGGGCATGGGCCGCGAGACCGCTGCCCAGAGCGTGCCGAAGGTCGAGCCGACCACCTCGCTGGTCCCGCAGTCGGTCGCCGGCTGGGAGGAGAGCGACGGCATCGCCGAGGACATCGAGCGGGCCAAGCAGCTGCTGGCCGACGCCGGTTTCCCCGAGGGCAAGGGCCTGCCGCCGATCACCATCCTCAACGGTGGCAACCCCTCCCCGATCATCACGACGATCATGTCGAACTGGGAGAAGAACCTCGGCGTCAAGTCCAAGAACGACGCGGTCGAGGCCGGGGTCTACGTCACCAAGCGCAGCGCCCTGAACGACGACAACTACGTCGGCTTCTACTACGGCAGCTTCGCCGCCGAGCTGAACTGGTCCAAGTGGGTCGGCTCGTTGTGGTCGCCGACCTTCACCAAGCCGTTCTCGCTGGCGCCCGATGACTACCAGGAGTACCTGGACCTGCAGAAGGACAAGGACCTGAAGCCGGCCGAGCTGACCTCGAAGCTGAACAAGATCGCCAACGAGCGGTGCAGCGACGAGGTCAAGAAGTTCGACGAGCTGACCACCGCCGCCATGGAGACCGTCGACCCCGACGAGGCCGTGCAGGCCTTCAAGGCGGCCGCCAAGGCCCGCGAGGAGTGCTTCATCTTCCTGCCGATCGGTCAGGGCGGTTATCACTTCGCGGTCAACGAGCGGGTCACCGGCTTCAACCCCCGCCCGACTGGCGACCAGTACTACTACAAGACCCTGGGAGTGCAGTAAGTGGCCGCGACGACGGGTCGTGCCTCCTGGCTGGCGATGCTGCGGTTCACCCTCAACCGGTTGGTGCGGGCCGTCATCACGCTGGCGATGGTCTCGCTGCTGACCTTCACCCTGCTGCAGCTCGCCCCGGGCAACTTCGCCGACCTCTCGGCGATCACCAGCGGGGCGACCATGACCGCTCAGGGGCAGCGCGACGAGGTGATCTCGGGGTTCACCTCCCGTTACGGCGCCGAGATCCCGGTCTGGCAGCAGTACCTGATCTTCATGAAGGGTGCTGTCACCTGGGACATGGGTCCGTCGTACAAGTACCCGGCGCTCACGGTCGAGGAGATCATCGGCAACGCCTTCCCGGTGTCGGCCAGCATCGCGATCCTCGCGGTGCTGCTGGCACTGGCGGTCGCCGTCCCGATCGGAGTGGTCGCGGCCCGTCGTCGCAACGGCTGGTTGGACAACCTGCTGATGTTCCTGGTGACCATCGGCAACTCGGTCCCCAACTACCTGATGGGGGCCTTCCTGCTGATCGTGCTGGTCGGCGGTCTGCACCTGCTGCCCTCGGGCGGCTGGGACAGCCCGGTCAACATGATCATGCCGGTGATCGCGCTGGCCATCGGCCCGATGGCGGTGCTGGCGCGCTACGTCCGCTCCGCGGTCATCGAGACCCTGCGTGAGGAGTACGTGACGACCGCGATCGCCAAGGGCGGTCCGGGGCGGACCATCATGGTGCGCCACGTGCTGCGCAACTCACTGATCCCGGTGGTGACCGTGGTCGGACCCATCGTGGCCAGCCTGATGGCCGGCACCGTGTTCATCGAGACGATGTTCCGCATCCCGGGGCTGGGCCAGTACTTCACCGGTGCGGCGACCAGCCGCGACATGCCGCTGCTGATGGGCACGACCCTGTTCTTCGCGGCCTTGCTGATCATCACCAACGTGGTCGTGGACGTGAGCTACGGCTTCCTGGATCCGCGGACCCGGGTGGAAAGGCAGAAGGCATGACCACTCCCGAGATGGCGGCGACCCTCGACGACAACCCGGTCCCGCCCGGTGACACCCCACCCGAGGCGCCCGCGGCCGCCGCGGGCACCGAGTCCCAGCGCCAGGCACG
>DVLP01000117.1 GCA_018715445.1 Candidatus Avipropionibacterium avicola
CGGGCGGCCGGGTTCACTGCGGCCGATGCCCTGGTCGGGATCGCGGCCTCGGGGCGGACCCCGTACGTGATCGGCGCGCTGACCCACGCCCGGGAGCTGGGCGCCTTCACCGCCGCCCTGTCGTGCAATCCCGACTCGGCGATCGGTCAGGCTGCCGAGCTGGCGATCGAGGTCGTGGTCGGACCCGAGGTGATCACCGGATCCACCCGGCTCAAGTCCGGCACGGCGCAGAAGCTGGTGCTCAACACGATCTCCACCCTGGCGATGGTGAAGCTCGGCAAGACCTACCAGAACCTGATGGTCGACCTGCGCGCCACCAACGAGAAGCTGCGCCGTCGCTCGGAGCGGCTGGTGCAGATCGCGACCGAGGTCGACACCGCCACCGCCCGTACGGCCCTGGACGCCTGTGGCGGATCGGTCAAGACGGCCATCACGATGCTGCTGGCCGACCTGGATGCCGACGCGGCGCAGGCCCTGCTGGCCGAGCACGACGGGTTCCTGGCTGCCGCGTTCCGCGGCTCGACCGCCTGAGTCCCCGAGCGCATACGCTGGGACCGTGCCAGCCAGACGAGTGTCCACCACCGGGGTCCGCGTGTTGTGGGCGGTGCCCCTGGCGGCCGCGGCCGTGGTGGGGGCGATGGCCTTGTTGACCCGTCAGGTGGCGGCGCCGCGCACCCACGACGTCGATGACGTCCCGGCCACACCGGTGGCGATCGTGCTCGGCGCCCAGGTGTACTCCGGCGGGATCCCGTCCGGGTTCCTGACTGCTCGCCTGGAGATCGCCCTGGAGCTCTGGCGGGCACGCAAGGCGTCGGTGATCCTGGTCTCCGGCGCCGACGGGGCCGAGCACCACCACGAGGCCCGGTCGATGGCCCGATGGCTGGTCGAGCGTGGTGTCCCGGCCGCCGCCGTGGTCGAGGATCCGCACGGCCACGACACCTTCGCCACGATCTCGCGGGCCGTCGGGGTGTACGGCCTGGACCGGGTGATCGTGGTCACCCAGAGCTACCACCTGCCCCGTGTGCTGGCGACCGCGCGGGCCCTCGGGCTGGAGGCGTACGGCGTCGGGGACGAGACGGCGAGTCGCTGGCCCCGCCCGTGGCGTCGCGGACGGATCCGGGAGCTGTTCGCCAATGTGAAGCTGTTCACCGAACTGATCACCCGGACCCGACCCGACCAGGCCGATCCGAGCGTGTTGGCCGCGATCCGGGACAGCGGTCGGTGAAGCGGCTGCGTCGAGGCGTGGTCACCGTGCTGGTGCTGATCGCCGTGGCCCTGGCTCCGACGGCATGGGCCGGCGGGGTGTGGCTGGTGCACCACGCAGGGGTCGACACCGTCGAGGAGGCCCCGGTGGCGATGGTGCTCGGCGCCTCGGTGCAGGACGGCAACCCGTCGCCCTTCCTGGCCGGGAGGTTGGACGTCGCCCGCGATCTCTACCTCAGCGGCAAGGTGAAGGCGATCCTGGTCTCCGGTGACAACAAGGAGACCGACTACGACGAGCCGACCGCGATGAAGCAGTACCTGGTCGAGCACGGTGTGCCCGAGTCCCAGATCGTCCGCGATCCGGCCGGCTACAACACCTACGACTCCTGTGTCCGGGCCCGCGACGTGTACGGGGTGACCCGGCTGATCGTGGTGACACAGGACTACCACCTGCCCCGTACGCTCGCGACCTGTCGAGCGGTCGGCCTGGACGCCTCGGGCGTCGGCGACACCACGGCCCGACGGTTCCACCGCACGTGGTGGTGGGGCGTGGCCCGCGAGGCAGGCGCGAACTGGAAGTTGCTGTACGACCTGCTGACCGAGCGCCGACCCACCGCGAGCCCGTACGACCCGAGCCTGCAGGAAGCGGTCGAGCGCAACGGGTAGACCCGGGCCGGGCCGGAGCGGGTCAGTGCTTCAGACGGAGCCGACGTTTGGCGCTGGTGGCCCGCAGGTCGACCGAGCGGACACCCTCCATGTCGGAGACCACCTTGACCAGTTCGTCGGCGGCGCCGGCCCCCTGGGCGGTGATGGAGACCTCGACGTAGCCGGGCTCGGCCTCGTCGGTGGTGCGGATCCCGGAGATGTTCCAGTCGCCACGGGTGATCTCGGCGACGATGTCACGCAGCAGTCCCTGACCGTCGCGGTACTCGACGCCCAGCTCGGCATTGCCCTTGCGGCTGGCCCGCTTGAGCAGCGGGCCGACGAAGACGACCACGAAGTGGCCGACCGTGGCGATGGCCGCCAGCAGGAAGAGCCCGGCACCGCTGGCCATGCCGACCGCAGCGGTCAGCCAGACCGCGGCGGCCGTGGTGAGCCCGCGCACGGCGTCAGCACGGAAGACGATGATGCCGGCGCCCAGGAATCCGATGCCCGACACGATCTGGGCAGCGACTCGGCTGGGGTCGATCGAGATGTTCTGCACCGCGACGAGGTCCATGAAGCCGAACTTCGAGACCAACATGAACAGCGCAGATCCCAGTCCCACCAGGGCATGGGTCCGTACACCTGCCTCCTTGCCCCGGAGCTGACGCTCCAGACCGATCAGCAGGGACAGCACCAGAGCGACACCGAGCTCGGGCAGATGCTCGATCTGCATGAGCCACGGATCGATCTCCTGGACAACGACCATGGGGGAACCTCCAACCTTTCGCAACCAACCATTCTGCCATGAACGTTCAAGTCACGGGCGAGGTTCGACCCGATCAGTGTCGATGGGCGCGGTAGTACTCGATCAGCGAAGCAGTCGAGGAATCCTCACTGGACAGGGCTTCCGGGTCGCCGGCGACGGCCGGGGCGAGCCCCTTGGCGAGCTGTTTGCCGAGCTCGACACCCCACTGGTCGAAGGAGTCGATCCCCCAGATCGCTCCCTGCACGAAGGTGATGTGCTCGTACAGGGCGATCAGCTGACCGAGCACCGCCGGCGTCAGGGCGGGTGCCATGATCGAGGTCGACGGGCGGTTCCCGCTGAACTCGCGTGCGGTGACGACCTCCTCGGCCGTCCCCTCGGCGCGCACCTCCTCCTCGGTCTTGCCGAAGGCCAGAGCCTTTGTCTGGGCAAGGAAGTTGGCCAGGAACAGCTCGTGGACGTCGGTGTCGTCCTGTCGCAACGGATGGGACGGATTGGCCATCGCGATGAAGTCGCTCGGGATGAGCCGGGTGCCCTGGTGGATGAGCTGGTAGAAGGCATGCTGGCCGTTGGTGCCGGGCTCACCCCAGAAGACCTCACCGGTGTCGCAGGTGACCTCGCTGCCGTCCCAGCGCACCCCCTTGCCGTTGGACTCCATGGTCAACTGCTGCAGATAGGCCGGGAATCGGTGCAGGTACTGCGCATAGGGCAGCACGGCATGGGTCTCGGCACCGAAGAAGTTGACGTACCAAATGTTCAACAGCCCCATCAACAAGGGCACATTGTCTGCCGGTTCGGCTGTCGCGAAATGGCTGTCGATCGCATGGAATCCGGCCAGGAACTCCGCGAAGCGTTCCGGCCCGATCGCCACGCAGACCGAGGTGCCGATGGCCGAGTCGACCGAGTAGCGTCCCCCGACCCAGTCCCAGAAGCCGAAGGCATTGGCCGGGTCGATGCCGAAGTCGGCGACCAGGTCATGGGCGGTCGAGACCGCGACGAAGTGCTTGGCCACCACGGCGGACTCGTCACCACCCTCGGCGGGCACGGCACCGGCCGCACGCAGCCCGTCGAGCAGCCAGGTCCGGCAGAGCTTCGCATTGGTGATGGTCTCGACCGTGGTGAAGGTCTTGGACGCCACGATGAACAGGGTGGTCTCGGGGTCCAGGTCGGCGGTCGTCGCCCAGGAGTCGGTCGGATCGATGTTGGAGACGAAGCGGCACTCCAGGCCCGGCTGACCGTACGGACGCAGCGCCTCGTAGACCATGACCGGGCCCAGGTCACTGCCGCCGATCCCGATGTTGACCACGGTGCGGATCGGCTTGCCGGTGGCGCCGGTCCAGCGACCCGAGCGGACCCGGTCGGCGAAGTCGTACACCTTGGCCAACTCGGCATGGACGTCGGCGATGACGTCCTGGCCGTCCACGACGAGCTGGTCGCCGACCGGGCGACGCAGGGCGGTGTGCAGCACGGCGCGGTCCTCGGTGACGTTGATGTGCTCGCCGGCCAGCATCGCGTCACGACGGGCCAGCACGCCACACTCTTCGGCCAACTGCAGCAGTGCCTCGACGACCTCGGCGGTGATCAGGTTCTTGGAGAGGTCGACATGCAGGTCGGCCGCATCACGGCTGAACCGACGGGCCCGTTCGGGGTCGGCAGCGAACCATTCCCGCAGGTCGGGGTCGATCGTCTCGAACAGTTCGGCCAGTCGGGCCCAAGCCCGGGTGCTGGTCGGATCAACGGGCGCGGTGGCGGCCATGACGAGTCCCCTCTCGACGACGACGGTTGCGCCAACCCTATCGGCCCGGCGGCAGGGGCAGGACGGATCACACCTTTCGACAGCCACCCTGTGGTAAGGGTCACCTATCTTTCAATGCGGACAGCGGACCCGCGCGGTTGCGTCAACCATTAGGGCTGCCTAACCTTTGCCTGTACTGCGGATCCATTCGCCACCCGAGAGACGGTCAAGACCTGTGACCACGACGACCACGGCCCCTGAGGTCACCGACGTCGGCACCCCCCGCCCCCGCCCGCGGGGGCTGGCGCGCACCATGTCACTGCGGATGATCGGACTGGTGATCTGCCTCTGCGCACTGGTGGTGGTCGTTGCCCTGAGCCTGGCGGTCGGCGCCAAGGCGATCTCTCCCGAAATCGTGTGGCAGGCCCTCACCCACTACGACACCAATCTCGACGACCACGTCATCATCCGCGAGCTCCGCCTGCCCCGCACCACCCTGGGGATCGTGGTGGGCATCGCCCTGGGCGTCGCGGGCGCACTGATCCAGGCCCTGACCCGCAACCCGCTGGCCGATCCCGGCATCCTGGGCGTCAACGCCGGCGCCGCGTTCACCGTCACCCTCGCCGTGGCCATCACCGGCATCACCTCGATCTGGGGCTACCTCTGGTTCGCCTTCATCGGCGCCCTGCTGGCCACCGTCGCGGTGTACGCGATCGGCATGGTCGGACGACAGGGAGCCACCCCCGTACGCCTGACCCTGGCCGGAGTCGCCCTCGGCGCGGTCCTGGGTGGGATCTCCCAGTCGATCACCCTGCTGCGCCCCGAGGTCTTCGACCGGATGCGCTACTGGGGGGCCGGCTCGTTGGCCGGACGCCCAGGCGAGACCGCCTTCGTGGTGGTCGGCTTCATCGCTGTCGGCCTGCTGCTGGGCCTGATCGCCGCCCGCGGGCTGAACGCGATCGCCCTGGGCAACGACCTGGCCCGATCCCTGGGCACCAACGTCATGGCGACCCGCATCCTGGTGATCATCGCGGTCACGCTGCTGGCCGGGGCCGCGACCGCCGCTGCCGGACCGATCGGGTTCGTCGGGCTGATGGTGCCCCACGTGGTCCGCTGGTTCGTCGGCCCGGACCAACGCTGGATCGTCCCGTACACCGCGATCGCCGCCCCGGTGCTGTTGCTCAGCGCGGATGTCATCGGCCGCGTCGTGGCACCCCCCGGTGAGCTCCAGGTCTCCATCGTGACGGCCTTCGTCGGCGCACCGGTCCTGATCGCCCTGATCCGCCGAAAGAAGGTGAGCGGACTGTGACCTCGACCCTCGAACGCGGGACCGAAGCCCCGACGACCTCGGTCGACACCGGCCGCCCGACCCTGACGATGCGCTCGCGAGGGCTCTCGCTGCGGATCGAACGGCGCACCATCCTCGTGTGCGCCATCCTGGCCGGCCTCGCCTTCCTGGTCCTGGTCGTCTCGTTGGCCACCGGCGATTTCCCGATCGCGGTCCGCGACGTCATCGCCACCCTCTTCGGGCAAGGCAGCTCGCGGTACAACCTGATCGTCCTGGAGTGGCGGCTCCCTCGGGCGCTGATGGCCCTGGTCTTCGGCGGAGCCCTCGGGATGAGCGGTGCGATCTTCCAGTCGCTGACCCGCAACCCGCTCGGGAGCCCGGACATCATCGGCTTCAACACCGGCGCCTACACCGGCGCCCTGGTGGCCATCATCATCATCGGCGGCGGTTACGTCACCGTCGCGATCGGCGCACTCGGCGGTGGGCTGGTCACCGCGGCCGTGGTGTACGTCCTGGCCTACCGCAAGGGCATGCAGGGTTTCCGACTGATCATCGTC
>DVLP01000118.1 GCA_018715445.1 Candidatus Avipropionibacterium avicola
GGCCTGACCGCTTATTTCCCTGCTCACCAAGGAAGTTCGCGCGGAGGATCGGTCACGGCACCCGCCAGCTGATCCGCCACGACGCCTGCCAGACCGCGAGGGAAGACGGGATCCTCGGTGACAGCCAGCTCCTCCGTGGTCCACCAGCGGTACCGCTCGAACACCGCCCGTTCCGCGGCCTCCATGCCCGATGCATCGAGCACGGTGTCCGGCGCCGGGCACCAGAAGAAGTCGTCGCGCATCCAACCGGACGTCTCGCCGACCCTCCCCGAGCCATGGCTGAAGGCCAACGGCAGCAGTGACCCGACGGCAAGCACCAAGCCGGTCCCCTCGGCCACCTCGCGGACGGCGGCCTGGACCAGGCTCTCGCCGCCCTCCACCCTTCCCCCGGGCACGAACCATGCCGACGCGACTCCCTCGACGCTGCGACCGAAGCCGGACCTGACCAGAAGGATCCGGTCCTCTGCATCGAGCAACACCACCCGGGCGGATCGGCGGACGTAGTCGTGCATGGTCACCTTCTGGGGTCGAGGACCGGCGGGCCTGACTGGCGTGACGTGGGGCGGACGGGGCTTGAACCCGTGACCGAGCGATTATGAGTCGCCTGCTCTGACCGGCTGAGCTACCGCCCCGAGGTGACCATTCCCCAAGGCGGAAGGCCGCAGTCACCCTACCCCGATGGGTCGATCCCCGGTGCTCGCCAATCGCGATATGATGACTTCATCATGCCATTCAGTCAGACCCATCTGCCCCTGTACGAGCTCAAGGCCGGGCTGTTCAAGGGACTGTCGCACCCGTTCCGCGTACGGATCCTGGAACTGCTGGTCGACGGTCAGGAACACACCGTCTCCGAGCTCCAGTCCGCCACCGAGCTGGAGGCCTCGCACCTCTCCCAGCACCTCGCCGTGCTGCGCCGCCACCGTCTGGTGGTGTCGCAGCGGCGTGGCAGCCACGTCCACTACCGGCTCGCGTGGCCGGAAGTGGCGGACTTCCTGGTGGCCGCCCGACGTCTGCTCACCCAGATGGTGGCCTCCGACACCGAACGCCTCGAACACATGGCTGAGCTCCCGGAGCTGGCCGAGGGATGAACGCACGGTCGTCACAAGGCCTGGACCACCTCAGAAGGCTGCTGCCCCGACGGTCCGACTACCGCGAGCTGCCCCGCAGTTGGCGAAGCGACCTGATGGCCGGGCTCACGGTCGGGATCGTCGCGCTCCCCCTGGCGCTCGGCTTCGGCATCTCCTCCGGGGTGGGGGCCGAAGCCGGTCTGATCACCGCAATCGTCGCCGGACTGATCGCTGCGATCTTCGGTGGCTCCCATGTCCAGGTGTCGGGCCCGACCGGGGCCATGGTCGTCGTGCTGGCCCCGGTGGTGGCCACCCACGGGATTGGCGCAGTGGCGGCCCTGTCCCTGATGGCGGGCGTGATCGTGCTCGTGGCCGGTGTGCTGCGGCTGGGTCGCGCGGTGTCGTTCATCCCTTGGCCGGTGATCGAAGGCTTCACCCTCGGCATCGGGGTGATCATCTTCGCCCAGCAGGTGCCCTCGCTGGCCGATCCGGGCGAGCACGGCGCCAGCCACACCAACGTCGTCGTGTCCGCCGTCACCGCCCTGTCCACGGCCGATCCCACCCACCTGGGTTGGGCCCTGGCCGCGGTCGTCATCGTCGCCGCGTGCATGATCGGGCTGCCCCGCATCCACGCCGCGATCCCCGGCTCCCTGATCGGGATCATCATCGTCACCGTTGCCGCGGCACTGCTCACCACCCCCCTGGCCTCCATCGGGGAGCTGCCGAGCACCCTGCCGCCACCGTCGTTGCCCGTGCTCGATCCCGCCACCCTGCGATCGCTCGCGCTGCCGGCGCTCACCGTGGCGGCACTGGCCGCCATCGAGTCCCTGCTGTCAGCCAGGGTGGCCTCGTCGATGGCCCCCACCGGCCGCTACGAACCGGACCGCGAGCTGGTGGGTCAGGGCCTGGCCTCGATGGCCAGCGGACTGTTCGGCGGGATGCCGGCCACCGGCGCGATCGCCCGTACGGCGGTGAACATCCGCTCCGGAGGTCGGACCCGACTGGCCTCGGCGAGCCATGCCGTGGTCCTGATGGCGGTGGTCGCGGTCGCCTCCGGTCCGGTCGAGCACATCCCCAGGGCTGCACTGGCCGGGGTCCTGATGGTGACCGCGGCCAGGATGGTCAACCTGCGGACAGCTTGGACGATCCTGCGCTCCACCCGGGCCGATGCGCTGGCCTTCGTCGCCACCGTGGTCGTCACCGTCTCGGTCGACCTGGTGGTGGCCGTGCTGATCGGCCTGGTGGTCGCCGGAGTCTTCGCCATCCGTTCCCTGGCAGGGATCTCCGAGGTCCGACGTGAGCCACTGCCCGGCCCGCCGGCGCCGGAGGACCACCGCATCGCCCTGCTGCGCCTGGACGGTCCGCTGTTCTTCGCACCGGCCGATCGCATCCTCGACAGGATCACCACCCTGGACTCGGTGTCGGTCGTCATCCTGCGGATGTCCCAGCTCGAACTGCTCGACGCGACCGGTGCCCGGACCCTGGCCGAGGTGGTGCGCCATCTGGAGGCCCGTGGGGTCACGGTGCTGATCAAGGGGGTGCAGGACGGGCACGCCCGCCTGCTGCGTCGGGTCGGCGTGCTGGCAGCACTGCGCCACGTGAACCACCTGTTCGACGACCTCGACGCCGCGGTCGCCCATGCCCGCTCACATGTCGTCCGTGAGCGCAGCGATCAGGCCAGGGCCTCCACCTGATCGGCCAAGGTCTGCAGCCAGGTCGCGACACCGGAGGGGCCTTCGACGACCACGTCGGCGACGCCGGGCAGGTTCGGCTGCTCGGGTGAGGCGGCCCAGACCCCGCAGGTCGTCCGCTCGGTGTCGGACATCCGGCGCACCGCATCGAAGGCCGGCAGGTCCCCGCGGTCGTCACCCATGTAGATCACGGTCCGGGCGCCCGTCGAGTCGGCCAACTCGTCGAGGGCCCGGCCCTTGTCCATGCCAGTGGGTCGGACCTCCAGGACGTGCTTGCCCGGCTCCAGGTGCAGCCCCAGCTCGCGCGCCAGTCGCTGGATCGGCGCCCGCAGGTCGGAGAACGCCCCGGCCGGGTCAGGGAGTCGACGGGTGTGCACGGCCAGCGCGCGGCCCTTGTCCTCGACCACGGCCTCGGACCACCCTGCTTCCGACAGCACCTGGGGAAGTCGCTCCCGCAGTTCGGCGAGCCGCTCGGGAGGCTCCGGATCGTGGTACTGCCCGCTGGCCCCGTCCCAGCGCTCGACGCCGTACTGGCCGAGCACCACCAGCGATCGCAGGTCGGCGGAGTCCAGGCCTGCCAGCCGTACGGCGGTGCGCGCCGGTCGTCCGGTGATGATCGCCACCTGCCCGACCAGACCGGCCCATCGCACCAGCGCTTGCCGCGCCGAGGGATCGATCGTGGCTCGTTCCGGATCGTCGACGATCGGGGCAAGGACCCCGTCGAAGTCGGTCGCCAACAGGCAGTGCTCACGATCGGCGGCAATCGCGGCGGCCAACTCGGACACGATGGTGCGGCTCATGGGCCAAGCCTGACATGCCGCCGGAGCGTCGTCAGTGCCATCCCCTAGACTCGGGACAGTCCCGCATGGGAGGCGTCCGAGGCTCGGACAGCCCTCAAGGAGGCAGACACGTCGCCATGACGACACCGAAGAAGACTGCATCGGCCCGGCCGAAGACCGCGGCCACGAAGAAGACCGCCGCGAAGAAGGCCCCGGCGAAGAAGGCCGCCGCCGCGAAGAAGACCACCGCGAAGAAGGCCACAGCGAAGAGGACGACCGCGAAGAAGGCCACCCGGGCACGCACCTCGGGGACGACACGGTCCTCGTTCGTGGTGGTGGCCAACCGGCTGCCGGTCGACCGCGTCGTGCACGAGGACGGCACCACCGACTGGCGCACCTCCCCCGGCGGCCTGGTGAGCGCCCTCGCGCCGGTGATGCGCAAGAACCGCGGCGCCTGGGTGGGCTGGCACGGTGCACCCGACGAGGAGCTGGAGCCCTTCGAGGACGACGGCCTCAGCCTGATCCCGGTGCCGCTCAGCCAGCAGGACGTCGCGGAGTACTACGAAGGCTTCTCCAACGGCACCCTGTGGCCGCTCTACCACGACGTCGTCGAGTTCCCGGAGTACCACCGTGAGTGGTGGGACTCCTACCAGCGCGTCAACCAACGCTTTGCCGACCGGACCGCTGAGGTGGCCAAGCGTGGTGCCACCGTGTGGGTGCAGGACTACCAGCTGCAGCTGGTGCCCCAGATGTTGCGCGAGGCACGACCCGACCTGAGGATCGGGTTCTTCCTGCACATCCCGTTCCCTCCGGTCGAGCTGTTCCAGCAGCTGCCGTGGCGGCGTTCGGTGCTGTACGGACTGCTGGGGGCCGACCTGGTCGGATTCCAGTTGCCGGGCGGCGCGCAGAACTTCGTCCGACTGGCGCGTCAGCGGGTCGGGCTGGAGACCCATCGTGACCGGGTGGTCCACCCCGACGGCCGCGAGACCCTCGCGAAGGCGTACCCGATCGCCATCGATGCGCGTGGCTATGCCGAGTTGGCCACCGACGAGACCACCCTCGAACGCGCGGCGGAGATCCGTCGCGGCCTCGAGGAGCCCCGGACCGTCTTCCTCGGCGTTGACCGTCTCGACTACACCAAGGGGCTCAAGCAGCGGATCCGTGCGTTCGGTGAGTTGTTCGCCTCCGGCCAACTCGACCCGGACGAGGCCGTGTTCGTCCAGGTCGCCACGCCGTCACGGGAACGGGTCGACCAGTACCGGCGTCTGCGCGACGAGATCGACCGCCTGGTGGGCCGGATCAACGGTGACATCGGACGGCTCGGTCGACCACCGATCGTCTACCTGCACAACTCCTATCCCCGTACGGAGATGGCCGCGCTCTACACCGCTGCCGACGTGATGGTCGTGACCCCGTTGCGGGACGGGATGAACCTGGTCGCCAAGGAGTACATCGCCTGTCGTGGCGACAACACCGGGGCCCTGGTGCTCAGTGAGTTCGCCGGTGCGGCGAAGGAGCTCAAGCAGGCCCTGCAGGTGAATCCGTACGACATCAACGGCATGAAGGATGCGTTCCTGGAGGCGGATCAGCTGACTCGGGCCGAGCAGTCGCGCCGGATGCGGGCGATGCGCAAGCAGGTCTTCGACAACGACATCGATCGGTGGGCCGAGCGCTACCTCCATGACCTGCGCGAGGTGAACGGCTGAGACAATGGGGCCATGCCCCTGTTCCGGTCCCGGCCCCAGCTCTCCCCCGGCGAACGTTCCCGGTTCCGTGCCGCCTGTGCCGAGGCCGGTGTCGATCCCACCGTCCTCGCGCTGGCCCACGGAACGATCGCTGCTCGCCCGTCCGGGGCGCCCGGGTTGTCAGCCGAGCCGCCCCGCGGGGTCGCGGTCACCGCGCTGACCACCCACCTCGGCTACGGCGACGAGGACCGTTGGACGCTGGTCGGCTGGCACGAGATCGACCGTGGTGGTTGGAATCCGGAGACCTTCCGACTCGAGATCGACCAACGCGGCGTGGTCGAGGCAGGACTGGTCCGCCCCGGTGGTCGGCGGCACCGGATCCATCTGGCCGACCCGTACCGGGTGCCGGAGGTGATGACCGAACGGGTGAGCGCCACCATCCTGTTCTCCCGTCAGGTCGAGATGCCCGAGTCCACCACCGTCCTCACGGTGGTGGCCCGCCGGGACCTGGGCGACCAGACGATCACCTGGCTGGCGGTCCCCAGTCGGGGATCGGCCGTCGACGACCCTGACGTCAAGGCGTTCGCCGCTGCCGCGGTCCGTCGACTCCGCGGCGAGTTCGGCTGACCGCCGGACGCGAGACACCCCTGCTCCGTGGCGGAGTCAGGGGTGTCGACGCGGTTGGTGATCAGGCTCAGCCCTGCTGCTGGAAGCCTTCCTCGAGCTCGGCCTTGATCTTCTTGCCGATCCCGTTCTGGTACTCGCTGACCAGGTCGTCGAACTCCGAGAGCTCCCGACGGCCCTGGATGATCTCGCTGATCACGTCGATCTGCTTGCGGTTGAACGCCGCTCCCTTGCTGGAAGCCGTGTCGGAGTACAGACCGATCGACGGGTCGGCCTTCGAGGTCGGCATGATGCGGTGCAGGTACTCGCTCTCCAGGTCGACCAGGTCGCGCGGCCCGGTCAGGTCGGCCAGCGCCTGCGACCCGAAGTAGGTGAGCACGCGCGGGTCGTCGACGATCCGGTCGGTGGAGATCGGCACGCCGTCCTCCATGTTGTAGTGCTCGCCTTCGACACCGTAGTTGGCCCGCAGGTACTCCTCGCTGCCGTACGGGGCGGCGAGGTAGTCCAGCACCCGCAGGATCTCCTCGACACGCTCGGTCGAATCCTGCTGGGTGATCGCGGCGTAGGCACCGTAGGCCGAGGCCGACTGGTGCTTGGGGGCGGCACCGCCACCGTCCCACAGCGGGATCTCGATCAGGCCGAGATCGAACTGGGGCTGACGCTGGGTGAAGTAGAGCCAGTTGGTGAAGCCCTGGATGTAGACCTGGGTCACCCCGCCCTGCCACCAGGTCGAGTTGCTGCCCGGGTCGGAGAACGAGTTCGGGTGCAGCACGCCGGCGTCCCAGAACTCCTTGGTGTGGACGATGGCTTCCTTGTAGTTTTCGGTCTCGATGGCGTTGGTGAACTTGCCACCCTCCTCGAGCCAACCCTTCGGGGCATCGACCATCTCGAGGATGATTGACATCAGCCAGGAGACCGGGTCGGCGCCCATGGCGAAGACGCCCTCCTTGCGGTCGGTCAGCTCCTCCATCAGTGCGAGCAGCTCGGCACCGTCGGCCGGCGACTGGTTCTTGTCGATGCCCTTCTCCGACAGCAGGTCACCGCGGGTCGACATGATGCTGCCGGCCGGCGGTCGGGCCTGCGGCACGCCCCAGAGGGTGCCGTTGACCATCGCGGCCTGCCAGGCCGTGGTCGGGATGCTGGCCAG
>DVLP01000119.1 GCA_018715445.1 Candidatus Avipropionibacterium avicola
TCCTGCGGCAGCAGGGTGATCGACTGGATCCAGCCGGGGGTCGAGGCGACCGCCACTTGACCTCGTACCGGGACGATGTCCTCGGGCCGGCCCGGGTCGTGACCGACGATCTCGGCCTCGATCTCCAACGGGGTGCCGGCCATCGGCAGCACCCGACCGCGGGCGCCGATCAGCTCGGCCACCAGCTCGAGGCCGGCGACCGGGTCGCCGACCTGCTGCCAGATGCCGGCGATCAGCAGGTTCCCGATCGGGTGACCGGCCAACGTGCCCTCCGAGTCGAAGCGGTACTGCAGCACCTCCGCCCACCGGCGGCCCGCACCGTGGTCACCGCAGAGCGCGGCCAGGGCCATCCGCAGGTCGCCGGGCGGCAGGCAGTCGAGCTCGTCGCGCAGCCGGCCCGAGGAGCCACCGTCGTCGGCGACCGTGACCACGGCGGTGAGTCGGTCGGTGACCCGCCGCAGCGCGGTCAGGTTCGCCGACAGGCCGTGGCCACCGCCCAGGACGACGACCGAGGGCAGCGCATCGAAGCCGCCCGGTGTCTCGTAACGCACTGGCCCCCCTCTCAGGTCCGGTCGATGTCGCGGTGCATCACCCGGGTGGCGATCCCGCTGGCCGACAGCCGCTGTGCGAAGTCCTCGACCATCGCCACGCTGCGGTGACGTCCACCGGTGCAGCCGATGGCGACCGTCGCGAACCGCTTGCCTTCGCGCAGGTAGCCCTCCTTCATGATCGCGACCAGCTCGGCGAGCCGGTCGAGGAAGGCACCAGCCTCCGGCTGGGCGAGCACGTAGTCGGCCACGGGGGCATCCTGCCCCGAGTGGGGTCGCAGCTCGGGAATCCAGTGCGGATTGGGCAGGAACCGGACGTCCAGGGTGAGGTCGGCATCGACGGGGATGCCGTGCTTGAAACCGAAGGACAGCACCGTCACGCGGAGCTGGTCGAGGGACTCCCCGGCAAAGGCGTGGGAGACCCGGTCACGCAGTTGGTGGACGTTGAGGGCCGTGGTGTCGATCACCAGGTCGGCGGCCGCCCGTACGGAGGCCAACATCTGCCGCTCGGCCATGATCCCGTCGAGCAGCCGGCCGTCGCCCTGCAACGGGTGCGGGCGTCGGACCGACTCCTGGCGCCGGACGATGATCTCGTCGCTGGCCTCGACGTACAGGATGTCGTGGCGCACCCCCGCTTCGCCCAACTCGGCGAACATGGTCGGCAACTGCTCGAAGAAGCGTTTGCTGCGACAGTCCACGACCACGGCCAACCGGGACATCTCGGAGCGTTCGACCAACCCGCACAGCGTCGGCACCAGCCGGGGCGGAAGGTTGTCGACCACGTACCAGCCCAGGTCCTCCAAGGTGTTGGCCGCGGTGGTGCGCCCGGCCCCGGTCATCCCGGTGACGACAGCGACGCGGAAGCTGGGGTCATCGGAGGGCGCAGGGGGTCTGGTGGTGTTCATCGAGCCCCATTATGGCCGGTCGTCCCGGTCGGCATCACCACTTCACCGGTACGGGCATCGACCGCGGTCGGCGCCTCGTCCTGTGCCAGGGCCGCCGCAACGGCCTCGGCGGTCCGGCGGCCGAAGCCGGGCAGGGCCTCGATCTCCTCGAGGCGAGCAGCGCGCAGCTTGCGCAACGACCCGAAATGACGCATCAGGGTCTTGCGACGCACCTCCCCCAGCCCGGGGACGTCGTCCAGCACCGACTCCAGCATCGAGGTGCTGCGGCGACTCCGGTGGTGGGTGATCGCGAAGCGGTGGGCCTCGTCACGGATCCGCTGCAGCAGGTAGAGCCCCTCGCTGGTGCGCGGCAGGATCACCGGGTCGTCCAGGTCGGGCAGCCACACCTCCTCGAGGCGCTTGGCCAGCCCGCACAGCGCGACGTCGGTGATCCCCAACTCGGTCAGGGCCTGTTGGGCGGCCGCCACCTGGGGTTGGCCACCGTCGACGACGACCAGCGACGGGGTGTAGGCGAACCGGCGGGGCGCGCCGGTGGTGGGATCGATCAACTGCGGCCGGTCACCCTCCTGCTCGGCCTCGGCGCCCGAGGCGTCGGAGGCGGCAACGGCGGCGGCTTCCTGGTGGGCACGGCGGTCGTCGAGCAGCCGGCGGAAGCGCCGGGTGATCACCTCGTGCATCGCGGCCACGTCGTTCTGGCCCGGACCGTCGGGGTCCTCGCCGGTGCCGCGGATCACGAAGCGGCGGTACTCCCCCTTGCGAGGCAGGCCGTCCTCGAACACCACCATCGAGGCCACGACCTCGGTGCCCTGCAGGTTGGAGATGTCGTAGCACTCGATGCGCAGCGGCACCTCGGGCAGCTCCAGGGCGAGCTGGATCTCCTCCAGGGCACGGTTGCGGGTCGACAGGTCGCCGGCACGCTTGGTCTTATGGCGGGCCAGGGTCTCGGTGGCGTTGCGGGCCACGGTCTCCATCAGGGTCCGTTTGTCACCGCGTCGGGGCACCCGGATCGCCACCCGTGAACCACGCCGCTGGCTGAGCAGGTCGGCCATCGCCGAGCTGTCCTCGTTGACCGCGGGGACCAGGATCTCGCGGGGCAGCACGTCGTCCTCGTCGGCCTCACCGTAGAGCTGGCCGAGGAATCCGACCACCAGGGCGGCGGTGTCGGAGTCGTCGGTGCGGTCGGCGACCCAGCCGCGCTGACCGCGGACCCGACCGCCGCGGACATGGAAGATCTGGACGGCCACCTCCAGGGGGTCCTCGGCCAGGGCGACCACGTCGACGTCGGTGCCGTCACCGAGCACGATGGCATTGGCCTCCATCGCACGACGCAACGCAGCCAGGTCGTCGCGGGCCCGGGCGGCCTGCTCGTACTCCATCGCCTCGGCGTGCTCGGCCATCTGTCGTTCCAGCCGGCGGATCATCGGGTTGGCCTGACCGGCCATGAAGGCCGCGAAGTCCTCGGCGATCTCGCGGTGCTCCTGCTCGCTGATCCGTCCGACGCAGGGAGCCGAGCACTTGTCGATGTAGCCCAGCAGGCAGGATCGACCGCTGGCCCGGGCGTTGTTGAACACTCCCTTGGTGCACGAACGCATCGGGAACACCCGCAGCAGGGCGTCCACGGTCTCGCGGATCGCCCAGGCATGGGCGTACGGGCCGAAGTAGCGGGTGCCCTTGCGCTTCCGGCCACGCCCGACGTACACCCTCGGGTACTCCTCGGAGAGCGAGATCGCCAACCAGGGGTACGACTTGTCGTCGCGGTACTTGACGTTGAATCGCGGGTCGAACTCCTTGATCCAGGAGAACTCCAGGGCCAGCGCCTCGACCTCGGTCCGGACCACGGTCCAGTCCAGGCTGGCGGCGGTGTGCACCATCGAATGGGTCCGCGGGTGCAGGGAGGCCGGATCGGCGAAGTAGCTGTTCAGCCGGGAGCGGAGGTTCTTGGCCTTGCCGACGTAGACCACCCGTCCGTCACGGTCGGAGAACCGGTAGACCCCGGGCTGGGTCGGGATCGACCCCACAGGGGGACGGTAGGAGGACGGGTCGGCCATGACCCCAGCGTAGGCGGATCCACTGACGGTTCGCCCCGGTAGGCTGACCAGCACCTGCCGACCCTGCGGAAGGACCCCCGAGGATGCCGTACGACCGCCGAACCCTGCTGTTCACCACCAGCCTCGCCGTGGCCGCCGTCGGTCTCAGCAGCTGCCGGGCCAGCGGCCCGACCGAGCCCGATCCGTCTGCCGAGGCCCTGTCCATGCCCCTGGCCGAGGTCCCGGTCGGCGGTGGCGTGATCCTGACCGACGACCCGTACGTCGTCACCCAACCCACGGCCGGAGAGGTCAAGGCGTTCAGCAACGTGTGCACCCACCAGCACTGCCCGCTGTCGCGGGTCGACGGGTCGGAGATCATCTGCGACTGCCACGGCAGCCGCTTCTCCATCACCGACGGCTCGGTCACGAACGGACCGGCCCGTGACCCACTGCCCTCCTACCCCGCCCGGGTGGAGGGCGACACGGTCCACGTGAACTGACCAGCGGTCCCTCAGGCCCGCTTCCGGGCCGCCGCCTTCGTCGCCGTCTTCCTGGTGGTGGCCTTCTTGGTCGTCGCCTTCTTGGTGGCCGCCTTCTTCGTGGCCGCCTTCTTCGTGGGCACCTTCTTCGTGGGCACCTTCTTCGTGGGCGTGGAGGCGTCCCGGTCGAACAGGCTCGGGTCCTCGAGGGCCACCTCGGAGCCCTGGAGGATCGGTGCGAGGAAGGACCCGGTGTGGGACCCGGCCACTCCGGCGACCTGCTCCGGGGTGCCCTCGGCGACGATCAGTCCACCACCGGAGCCGCCCTCGGGGCCGAGGTCGATCAACCAGTCCGCGGTCTTGATCACGTCGAGGTTGTGCTCGATCACGACGACCGTGTTGCCCGCATCGACCAGCCGCCCCAGCACGCCCAGCAGCTTGCGGATGTCCTCGAAGTGCAGACCCGTGGTCGGCTCGTCGAGCACGTACAGGGTGCGCCCGGTCGACCGCTTCTGCAGTTCGCTGGCCAGCTTG
>DVLP01000120.1 GCA_018715445.1 Candidatus Avipropionibacterium avicola
AGAAGAGGTGAACGCCGGCTCCATCACCATTGGGGACCGCGACGTCACCCACCTGCCGCCGAAGGACCGGGACATCGCCATGGTGTTCCAGAACTACGCGCTGTACCCGCACATGACCGTGGCCGACAACATGGGCTTCGCCCTGAAGATGGCCAACACCCCGAAGGCCGAGCGCCAGAAGCGTGTCCAGGAAGCCGCCGCCCTGCTGGGCCTGGAGGAGTTCCTGAACCGCAAGCCGAAGGCCCTCTCGGGTGGTCAGCGTCAGCGTGTCGCCATGGGTCGCGCCATCGTGCGTCAGCCCCAGGTCTTCCTGATGGACGAGCCGCTGTCGAACCTCGACGCCAAGCTGCGCGTCTCCACCCGTACCCAGATCGCGGCCCTCCAGTCGCGCCTGGGCGTCACCACCGTCTACGTGACCCACGACCAGGTCGAGGCCATGACGATGGGTGACCGCGTGGCGGTCATGAAGGACGGCGTCCTGCAGCAGGTCGACAGCCCGCTGTCGCTCTACGACAACCCGAAGAACGTCTTCGTCGCCGGGTTCATCGGCTCGCCGGCCATGAACCTGATCGACGGCAAGGTCACCGAGGGTGGTGTCCAGGTCGGCGACTTCGTCGTCCCGGTCGAGCGTGAGACCCTCGCCAACGCCTCCGGTGAGGACACCCTGACCGTCGGCATCCGTCCGGAGAGCTTCGAGCTCAGCGACGGTGACGGCTTCGGTCTGGACGTGGCGGTGGTCGAGGAGCTCGGCGCCGACGCGTACCTGTACGGCACCCAGGCCGGCCTCCACGAGGACGAGAAGCTGACCGCCCAGCAGATCGTGGCGCGGATCAGCACCCGCACGCCGCCGCAGCGTGGCGAGACCGTGCGTCTGTCCATCAAGCCGGGCATGGTCCACGTGTTCAGCAAGGAGAACGGCGACCGGCTCAACTGAGTCCCGCCCCTCCTCCGCAAGGGCCGCATCCGACACGGGTGCGGCCCTTGTGCTTGTCCGGACGACGTCCGGACCATGGTGGGCTTGTCCGGAGTGGGCTCGGATCCACCCCGATGTCGTCGGTCGATGACAGAATGGGCCCATGCCCAGGTTCGTCTCCGCTCGTCCGGATGCCAGCCTCATCCCGTTGCCGTGGAACACCCCGCTCGAGGAGTGGCCGGTCAACAACCTGGTCGCGCTGCCCCGAGGCATCTCCCGCCACGTCGTCCGGTTCATCCGGGTCGGTCGCCATGTCTACGCCGCCAAGGAAGTCATCGAGCACCTCGCGGTGCACGAGTACCGGCTGCTCCACGACCTGCACCGCCTCGACACCCCGGCGGTCGAGCCGGTGGGGGTCGTCACCGAGCGCTACGACATCGACGGCAATGCGCTCGACCCGGTCCTGATCACCAAGCACCTGCAGTTCTCGCTGCCGTACCGCTCGCTGTTCACCCGCGGTGTCCGCCAGGACACCGTGACCCGACTGCTCGACGCCATGGTCGTGCTGTTGGCCCGGCTTCACCTGGTCGGGTTCCTGTGGGGCGACGTCTCGTTGTCGAACACCCTGTTCCGTCGCGACGCCGGCTCCTTCGCCGCCTATCTGGTGGACGCCGAGACCGGTGAGCTGCACAACGAGCTGACCGACGGCCAGCGCGAGCACGACCTGACGATCGCGCGCACCAACCTGTTCGGCGAGTTCTCCGATCTGGAGGCCGGCGGCCTGCTCGACGACTCCCTCGATCCGCTGACCCTGGTCGAGTCGATCGACTCCCGCTATCGCGCCCTGTGGCGCGAGCTGACCGGCAAGGAGCAGTTCGACGGCTCGGAGATGCACCGCATCGAGTCCCGGGTCCGCCGCCTCAACGCCCTCGGCTTCGACGTCGCCGAGCTGGACATCGCCACCGACATGGGCGGCAGCACGATCACGATCCAACCCAAGGTCGTCGACGCCGGGCACCACTCCCGACGCCTGTTGCGCCTGACCGGGTTGGACACCGAGGAGAACCAGGCCCGCCGCCTGCTCAACGACCTGGACGCCTTCCGCGCCCGCACCGACCAGCAGGGTGCCGACGAAGCGATCGTGGCGCACCAGTGGCTGACCGAGGTCTTCGAGCCGGTGGTCACCGCCGTACCGGAGGAGTTGCGGGGCCGCCTCGAGCCGGCCGAGGTCTTCCACGAGGTCCTGGAGTACCGGTGGTTCGCCTCCGAGCAGGCCAGCCACGAGATCCCGCTGGAGGAGGCCACCCAGCGCTACATCGACGAGGTGTTGCGCGCCAAGCCGGACGAGGCCCTCACCTCGGTCGACGTGATGGGGCCGCTGGCCAATCCGTACGACCCGTCCATGGGCTACGTCGATGACGACGACACCGTCCCGTACGACCCGTGGGAGGCCGAGGCCGAGGAGGTCGACCCGGCCGAGGCGAGCTTCTTCGACATCGACGCCCTGCGCGCCCGCCACAAGTAACAGCCCACCGTACGGACCTTCCTCAGGTGGCGCGGTCCTCCTCAGATGGCACGGGGTTCGGGCAGACCTGGAGGTACGGCGGCGGGCTCGGCCTCCAGCCGGGTCAGGACCTCCTCGATCGCCCGGTCGAGCTGGGGATCCACCTCGGCGCCGAAGTCGGCCGGGGTGTGGACCACCTCGATGTCGGGGTCGACACCGTGGTTCTCGACGCCCCAGCCGTGGTTGACGAACCAGTGCGAGTAGCGCGGCTGGGTCACCGAGGTGCCGTCGACCAGGTCGTAGCGTCCGTCGATCCCGACCACGCCGCCCCAGGTGCGCGTCCCGACCACCGGGCCGATCC
>DVLP01000121.1 GCA_018715445.1 Candidatus Avipropionibacterium avicola
GTTGGTCGGCTCGTCCAGCACCAGGACGTCCGGCGACTGCAGCAGCAGCGCGGCCAGACCGAGTTGGACCACCTCGCCACCGGACAACTCCCCCAGCCGGCGGGTGATGACATCGCTCGGCAGTCCGAGTCGGGCCAGCTCGGCGGTGGCGCGCTGCTCGAGGTCCCAACCGTCGGCGCCGACCAGGTCGAACAGGCGCGGGTCCACCTCGCCGGCCTCGATCCGCTCGATCGCCGCCAGCACCGGGGCGATCCCGAGGTGCTCGGCCACGGTCCGCTCGACGTCGAGGGTCAGGTCCTGGGGCAGGTGGCCCAGACGCCCGTGGACGGCGACCCGCCCGGTGGTCGGGGCCAACTCACCGGCGATCAGGCGCAGGATGCTCGACTTGCCGCTGCCATTCGATCCCACCAGCCCGGTGCGTCCGGGTGGGACGGCCAGGTCGAGATGGTCGAACAGCACGGTGTCGTCGGCCCAGCGCAGGCTGACGGCGGTGAAGATGATCGATGAGGGGTCGGTCGCGGGCATG
The DNA here is from genome assembly GCA_018715445.1 of Candidatus Avipropionibacterium avicola. Taxonomy (GTDB): domain Bacteria; phylum Actinomycetota; class Actinomycetes; order Propionibacteriales; family Propionibacteriaceae; genus Avipropionibacterium; species Avipropionibacterium avicola. Next base: position 527 of record DVLP01000121.1, read on the forward strand.
CGCAGCTCCAGAGGTTGTCGGTGTCAGAGGGACAAACCTCAGATGAGCAACGTGCACCTACTCGGTCGGCGACAGGACGCCCACGACGCTACACCCGCCCACCCGCGCCGTACCACCGAATTTCCCCCACGACCCCCGAGCCCGTCGAGGGGCGCCACGCCCCCCGAGCTCGTCGAGGGGCTCAGAGCACGCAGTTCACCAGGACGGGCTCATTGACCAGCGTGATGCCGTACCGCTCGTGCACCCCGTCGCGGACCTCGCGGGCCAGCGCCAACAAGTCGTCGGTACGGGCACCGCCACGGTTGGTGAGCGCCAGGGTGTGCTTGCCGGACAACGCGACCGGACCCGAGCCGTACCCCTTGTCGAATCCGGCGTGCTGGATGAGCCAGGCCGCGCTGGTCTTGACCCGTTGGCCGTCGGCCGGGTAGCGCGGGGCATCGTCGGGCAGGCGGGCCGCCTCGTCGGCGGTGAGCACCGGGTTGGTGAAGAACGATCCGGCGCTCCAGGTGTCGTGGTCGTCCGGGTCGAGGACCATCCCCTTGCCGGAGCGCAACCGACGCACGGCGTCGCGGACCTGGACGGCGGGGGCTCGTTGGCCGACCTCGACCCCCAGGGCCCGTGCCAGCTCGGCGTAGGCGATCGGCGCCGACAGGGTGGCCCGGGAGAACTGGAAGGTGACCGACAGCACCAGCCACCGTTGCGGGTCGGCCTTGAACCGTGACCAGCGGTAACCGAAGTCGCAGTCGGCGGCGGCGAAGGTCTGCTGACGCCCGGTCGCACGGTCCCAGGTGCGGACCCGCGCGATCACCTGGCTGACCTCGGCCCCGTAGGCGCCGACGTTCTGGATCGGGGTCGCCCCGACCAGGCCGGGGATCCCGGTGAGGGCCTCGACACCGATCCACTCCTGGTCGACGGCGTGGTCGACGAAGTCGTCCCAGACCTCACCGGCGGCGACCTCGACCTCGGCACCACTCCAACCGCAGCCGGCCGGGTCGGCCCGGATCCCGCGGGTACGGACCAGCACCACGGTGCCGTCGAAGCCGGCGTCGCCGATCACCACGTTCGATCCCCCGCCCAGCACCAGGACGGGTTCACCGGAGCGGTCGGCCCGGGTGACCTCGGAGACCAGGTCGGCCTCGGAGGAGGCGACCACGAGGCGGCGCGCCGGTCCACCCAGGCGCAGGGTGGTGTGCCCTGCCAGGTCCGCAGCGGTCAGGTCGTCAGCCACGACGGATGACCGCCCGGGCCGCGCCGAGGACCTTGTCGTCACCGCAGCGGCAGTCGATCATGACCGTCACGGTCTGCTCGTCCAGCGCCGACACCGTCCCGGTCACGGTCACCTCGACGCCGTCGTCGGTGTCGGGCACCACCACGGGGCGGGCGAATCGGGTCTGGTAGCTGACCAGGCGTTCGGTGTCGCCGAGCCAGTCCACGACCACCCGGATCGCGACCCCCATGGTGAGCATGCCGTGGGCGATCACGCCCGGCAGTCCCACCCCGGTGGCGATCCGGTCCGACCAGTGGATCGGGTTGAAGTCACCGCTGGCCGCGGCATAGCGGACCAGTCGTTCGCGGGTGAAGGTCTCGGTGACCGTGGCCACGACATCACCCTTCTCCAGGTCGTCCAGGGCGGTCGACCCCACGCTCGGCTGGTCGCTCATGCGGTCCCCTCCCGGGTGTGAATCAGGGTGGCCGAGGCCGTCCCGACGTCCTCGCCGTCCTCGGTGGTCAGGGCCACGGTGGCATGGATCATCTCGGTGCCGCCGCGCTCGACGATCCGGTCGATGGTGGTGGCGCCGACCAACCGGTCACCGATCCGTACCGGCCTGTTCCAGGTGAACTTCTGTTCCCCGTGGACGATCCGCTGCAACTCGAGCTCCAGCTCGGGGTCGGCGAAGAGTGCCTGCCAGGCGTCATTGGCGACGATGATCGGGTACGTCGGGGGGACCTGGTCGACGGGTAGGCCGAGCACCGTGGCGAACTCGGCGACGCCGTCGGCGGTCACCTCCCGGGGTGCGGTGGGCGGATAGACCCGGCCCACGTGGTCAGTGCTGATCGGCATGGACCTCAGCGTAGCCGTAGCGAAGGGGGCGATCCTTGACCCCTCGACGAGCTCGGGGGGCGTTGGGGGCGTGTGGAAACGCCACGACCCCGCCCGGATGCCGGGCGGGGTCGTGGACGAAGCCGTGTCAGCTCAGAGCGCGCGGATCTGGGCGGCCTGCAGGCCCTTCTGGCCCTCGGTCACCTCGAACTCCACCTGCTGGCCCTCGTCGAGGGTGCGGAAGCCGTTGCCAACGATCTCGGTGAAGTGGGCGAAGAGGTCCTTGCCTCCGTCGTCCGGGGTGATGAACCCGTAGCCCTTCTCCGCGTTGAACCACTTGACGGTTCCTGTGGTCATGTTTCTCTCTTCTCTCTCGCTTCACCGAGTCCGGGACCGGAACGGTGACCCGGCACGCCATGACGCATGCCAGCACTGGGGGCCCCGGCGGCCGATCGGCCGGATCGCGGGGCGGGACGGTACGAGCCGGTCGCACGGCGCGAAGGCAGCACAGTGCTGCCCCGGGAGCGTGGATCGTACAGAGATGGTGGTGCCCACTGCGGTGGGACGGGTGCCGGCAATGCCGAATCGAACCGCGCGACCATGCGCTGGTCCTGGCCTGGTGGCCGGGGTGAAACTCATGCACTGCCTATCAGAACTCGCCGAACCCCATCGCAACTTCGCTGGGCGCGAGCTCATGGGCTTGAGGACCAACGCTACGCCACACTCGGCGCAGCGCCAAACCCGCCCCAACCACGACGGTCGCCGCGGGCGGCGGCCAACCCGCCGTCCCCCGCAGGATCCTTGCCCTGGAACGACGAAACCCGCCGAGGATCCTCGGCGGGTTCGGTGCGGAAGGCATAAACTCTTTGGTTTCATTTGTAGCAAAACCAAACATTAAACCTTGGTCCCCTGCTCCTGTTGATACACCTTGAGACTCTCTAGTTTCAAAGGCATTATTAACACCTACAGCAATGTCCTCAGATTGTTCAT
>DVLP01000122.1 GCA_018715445.1 Candidatus Avipropionibacterium avicola
CGAACGGGACCGACTGCTGGCTGCGGTCGACCAGATCGGGGAGTCGATCGCCGAGCTCAACGCCGGGCTGCAGGACCCGCAGCACTGACCCTGGAAGGCTCCGTTCCCCGAGCCTGTCGAGGGGCCCGGGCCCGACCACCTGCGCGAAGTGGTCACGGGGAGGGGTCCGTGCAGTGTCCTGGACCCTCCCCGTGACCATTTCGTGGACCTCGGCGCTCCCAAAGCGTGGGTCCGGGCCGCCGACCTCCGGGCGACGAGGTCCGCACATGGTTGATCAGGTCCGCAGCCGGTCGGTACGGTCCGCCCATCGCCGGAGGCTGGTGATCCCGCAGCTGAGAGTGCAATCCCATCGTGGGTATGCGGACCTGGTGCTCCGGTCAGGCCCGGCGAGCCACCTCACCGTCAACTCGGTTCGTCGTCGGCGGCTAACGTGGGCCCATGCGATGGCCGGTCTCAGCCAAGGGTGTCCTGATCGTCGACGACCGGGTGCTGCTCGGGCTCAACGACCGCGATGAATGGGAGTTGCCCGGCGGGCAGCCCGAACCGGGGGAGACCCTGCGGGAAACCGTCGAACGCGAACTGCTCGAGGAGACCGGGCTGCAGGTGTCAGCCGGAGCCGTCGTCGATGCCTGGATGTTCGAGGTGATCCCCGGGGCCCATGTCGTGGTCATCGCCCATCGCTGTGCCCTGACCGGTCAGGCGTCCGAGCTCGTGGCCTCCGACGAGCACCGTGCAATGCGCTTCCAACCTCTCGGATCCCTGTCAGGGTTGGAGTTTCCGGAGGGATATCGGCGAGCCATCGAACTCTGTCGGACCTGATCGGTCGACAGGGTCAACGCTCGACGGGCTCGGCCCCTCGACGAGCTCGGGGATCGGAAGCGACGCGCCGGGGTCTGGGCGTCAGTCGCACCAGGCGGCCTCCAGGGCTGGGCCCTTGCCGTCGGCGACCCGGCCGGTGAGCTTGTCGTAGAAGGACTGCTCGCCGCGGATGAGTCCGGAGGTGTCGAGCTGGCGCCCATCCTGCAGGCTGCGGACGGCGAGGCACTTCTGGTCGCGGTCGGTGCCGGTGACCGCCTGGGGCACGGTGTACTTGTAGAGATCGGCTCCCGAGCTCAGGTACACATCGCCGGTGTCGTCGACCGCGCTCCAACCGAAGCCGGTCCCGATCTGCTCGGACTCACCGGTCGAGGGATCGATGCGGAAGAACCGGCTGCCGGCGGTGCCGTAGATCATGCCGTCCTGAGCGGAGTGGTGCAGGTAGGCCCAGGCCCAGTACGTGGTGCCCTCGGTGTAGCGGCCGGCCACCGTGGCCGTACGGGTGGATTCGCCGGTCTCGGGGTCGTAGACGAACAGGGCTTCCTCGGCCACGCCCCAGACCCGGCCGTCGTCGCCGACGATCAGGCCGCTGATGCCTTCGCGGCCGCCCTCGATCGGATCGATCTCCTTGACGACCTCCTGGGTCTCGGGATCCCAGACCAACAGCTTGCCGGCGGTCTGGTCACTCGGGGTCGAGCCGAGCCCGCCGTCGAGGGTGGTGCCGATGTAGACCATCTGGTCGACCGGGTTGTACGCGATCGAGACCACGTTCTGGTCGACGGCCAGGTCATCGGTGAGCCAGGTGTGCTCGTCGGTGACCGGGTCGTACACGGCCATCCCGCCCTGGGTCTTGCCGTAGCCGGCGACCGAGCCGACGTAGATCTCGTCACGGTCGGGGTTGTACGCCATCCCGAACGGTCGGTCCTGGCCCTCGGCCACACCGTCGAACAGCAGCTTCACCGTCGAGGGATCGGCTGGGTCGAAGGTCTCCGGGTCGATCACCGACACTCGCGCGTTGCCGTAGTGGGCGATGTAGAGCTTGCCGTCGCGGACCACCGCCGACTCGTACTGGCCGACGTTGAGGGTGTCGCCGTGTTGCTCACCGCTCGGGTCGACGATCGCCAGTCCCTGCATGTAGCCCGAGGCCCAGATGGAGTCATCCGGTCCGTGGAACAGCTTCTGGATCAGCGTCGGCTGACGGAACTCGATCGGGTGACGGGTGAACTCGCCGGTCTCCAGGTTGCCGGTGAACACTCCGCTGGCATCGGTGCCCTGGATCATCATCGTGCCGTCCTGGTCGACCACCTCGCCGGAGGAGAGGTAGACGTCCAGGTCGATCCCGGTCTCGGTGAACTCCTGGGTGGCGGTGTCGTACAGGGTGAGCATCCCGCCGTTGGCCGAGTACAGGAAGGTCGTCTCGGTCGGGCCGGGGATGACCCGGTAGCCCATCGCGTTCTTGGTGTTCTCCCAGTACTCGACCTTGCCGTCGAGGTCGAGGATCAGCAGGCGCGACGAGCTCAGCGCCACGATCCGGTCGGCGACGACATCGAGTCGTTGGACGAAGTCGGTGTCGTCGAGTCCGGGCACGGTGGTGCCGTCGGCGATGAGCACCTTGTTGTCGATGTCGGTGCCACCGTTGGGAATCTTCCAGATCGTCGGCGCCGCAGCCCCGGTTGCCACGATCAACGAGTCGCTGGCCTCGTCGTAGCTCATCCCGTGGATGTAGCCGTCGGGGGCGTGGACCGTACCGATGGTCTCGATCTGATCAGTGGCCGGGTCGTAGACGTGCAGTCGGCTGTCGGGGTAGGTGCCGATGAACATGGTGCCGTCCGGTCCGGCGGTCAGTCCGAAGGCGTGGTCCAGCGTCTCGTCCGGGTTGATGTCCCCGAGGTCGTTGCAGGTGCTGGTGGCGGGGTCGTACTGCCACAGGTGGAAGTCGTAGTACGTGGCCCAGTAGATCTTGCCGTCGCTGGACCGGTCGAAGTTGCGTACGCCTTCGGAGTCGGGCAACAGGCAGGTCTGGACGGTCTCGCCGGTCTCCACGTCGACCGCCACGAAGGTGGCCGGGGCCTCGCTGCCCGCCACTCCCTTGAACACCTGGTACGACATCCAGCGCCCGTTGTCCTCCTGGGTGATCGACGGGCTGCCGATCTGGGAGTTGACCGGGGTGCCGAGGTGGCTCAGATTCTCGTCCTGGGCCAGGCGCTCCTCGACCCGCGGAGGCAGGTCCTCGTCGGGGGCGGCGTGGGTCGGGGTGAGGGGAGCGATCGTCAGGGCCGCCGTGGCCGCTGCGGCCACCAGTGCGGTCCAGGTCCGTCGTCCTCGTCGCGGTCGTGCACTGGGGGGTGCTGTGCGCAGGTCGTCGGTAGCCACCATGGCCTCCATCGTCGGGTCCGGCTGTGCGTGGGCCTCACGCTAGGACGACGCCACGAAGGATGGCAACCGATTCGTGAAAGTTTCTCATTTGTGGCTGAGAGGTTTCCATGTGGTGCTGCTTGGCCCCTCGACGGGTCGGGGTCGGGGAGCGGAGACGACTGTGGGGCAGTCGAAGGAGATCCTTCGGCTGCCCCACAGGCGGTCAGTGCTGCTGGTCGATCAGTCCTCGCCGGAGGACGTGGCCAGGTTGTCCTTGATGAGGTTCATCACCGAGGAGTCCTGCAGGGTGGTGACGTCACCGAGCTCACGGTTCTCGGCGATGTCGCGCAGCAGGCGGCGCATGATCTTGCCGGACCGGGTCTTCGGCAGTTCCTCGACCACCATGATCTGGCGCGGGCTGGCGATCGGGCCGATCTCGGTGCGGACGTGGTTGCGCAACGTCTTGACGATGTCGGCCCCCTCATCGGCATCGACGTCGTCGGAGCGCAGGATGACGAAGGCCACGATGGCCTGACCGGTGGTCGGATCGGAGGCGCCGACCACAGCGGCCTCGGCCACCCGCGGGTGGGAGACCAGGGCCGACTCGATCTCGGTGGTGGACATGCGGTGACCCGACACGTTCATCACGTCGTCGACGCGACCCAGCAGCCAGATGTCGCCGTCGTCGTCCTTCTTGGCACCGTCACCGGCGAAGTAGAGGCCCTTGAAGCGCGACCAGTAGGTGTCGACATAGCGCTGGTCGTCGCCCCAGAGGGTACGCAACATGGCCGGCCACGGCTTGCTGACGACCAAATAACCGCCCTGACCGTTCTCCACCGGATGGCCCTCATCGTTGACCACGTCGACGACCACGCCGGGGATGGCGCGCATGGCGGCTCCGGGCTTGGTCTCCGAGACGCCCGGCATCGGGCTGATCATGTGCATCCCGGTCTCGGTCTGCCACCAGGTGTCGACCACCGGGGTCTGGTCCAGCCCGATGTGGGTGCGGTACCAGACGAAGGCCTCGGGGTTGATCGGTTCGCCGACCGAGCCGAGGATCCGCAGCGAGCTCAGGTCGTACTTGGCCGGGATCTCCGCGCCCCACTTCATGAAGGTACGGATCGCGGTCGGGGCGCAGTACAGGATGGAGACCTTGTACTTCTGGATGATCTCCCACCAGCGGCCCTGGTGCGGGGTGTCCGGGGTGCCTTCGTACATCACCGAGGTGGCCCCGTTGGCGAGCGGGCCGTAGACGATGTACGAGTGTCCGGTGACCCAACCGATGTCAGCCGCGGTCCAGTAGACGTCGTCGTCCTTCAGGTCGAAGGTCGCCCACGTGGTGTAGGTGACGCCGACCAGGTAGCCGCCGACCGTGTGCAGGATGCCCTTGGGCTTGCCGGTCGAGCCCGAGGTGTACATCACGTACAGCGGGTGCTCGGCCGGGAAGTTCTCCGGGGTGTGCTGGTCCGAGGCCTGACCGACCACGTCGTCCCACCACTTGTCACGACCGTCGGCCATCGCGGTCTCCTGGCCGGTCCGCTTGACCACCAGGACGGTGTGCACGTCGGGGCAGCGCTCCAGGGCCTGGTCGACCGCGGGCTTGAGAGCCGATGGTGCACCGCGCCGGTTGCCGCCGTCGGCGGTGATGACGACCTCGACCCCACAGTCGAGGATCCGGTCGGCCAGGGCATCGGCGGAGAACCCGCCGAAGACCACGGTGTGGACTGCGCCGATCCGGGCACAGGCGAGCATCGCCACGACCGTCTCGAGGATCATCGGCATGTAGATCGCGACCCGGTCACCGGACTTCACGCCCAGCTCGGTCAGGGCATTGGCGGCCTTGCTGACCTCGGCCAGCAGCTCGGCATAGGTGATCGCACGGGTGTCGCCGGGCTCACCCTCGAAGTGGTAGGCCACGCGGTCGCCGTTGCCGGCCTCGACGTGGCGGTCCAGACAGTTGTAGGTGATGTTCAGCGTGCCGTCGGCGAACCACTTCGCGAACGGGGGGTTCGACCAGTCGAGGACCTGCGTCGGCTTGGTGCCCCAGCTGATCCGCTCGGCCTGCTTGGCCCAGAAACCCTCGAAGTCGGCATCGGCCTCGGCATAGGTCTCGGCGGTGACATTGGCGTTGGCCGCCAGATCCGCGGGAGGCGGGAACCGCCGCTCCTCGTGCAACAGGTTGGACAGGGCATCATCAGACACGGATTGCCTCCTCGTTGAGAATGGCGTTGTTGCGGACTGCCACGCACGCAGGCGTGACTCTTCTGTTGGTGGCCACCGGCAGCTCAGGGCCAACGGTTGCGCCGATGCTCAGCCTAGACCCGAGCCGCCGTGTTGTGGGTATCCGGGTCTCGCCATGGAAGATTCGGCCGGCCACTAACTGCTGAGTCGGCCGCCCCCAACAGGGTGTGCCGGGACGGGGAGGTCTCAGTCGAGCAGGTCGAGGTGGGCGACCTGCTCGTCGGTGAGCTCGACCTGCAACCCGTCCAGCGACCCGACGGTCTCACTGATCTGGCGCGGGCCGATCAACGGGAACACCGGGAACGGTTGGTGCAGCAGCCAGGCCAGGGCGATCGCGGTCGGCGAGACGCCGAGCTCATCACCCAGGGCCCGTGCCCTGCGCAGCCGCTCGAAGTTCTCCGGGCTGTAGTAGCAGCGCACCAGTTCGGCATCGCGGCGATCGTCCTCGGCGGCCCGGGCGAAGAACCCGCGGGCCTGGGCCGACCACGGGAAGATCGCGGTCCCGGTGCGTGCCAACCACTGCTTCGAGGCTCGGTCGGTCATCGCCTGGCAACCCGCCCAGGGCACGTCCAGCGCTTCGGCCAGGCTGATCGTGTTGCTCAGCGCGGTCATGGGGGTTCGACCGTGCTCGCGGGCCCAGTCGTTCGCCTCCTCGAACCGGGCGATCGTCCAGTTGCTGCCGCCGTACGCCTTGATCCGTCCGGCCCGCACCTCGGCATCCATCGCGTCGACGAACTCGCCCACCGGTACGGCCGGATCGTCACGGTGCATGAAGTACTGGTCGATCCAGTCGGTCTGCAGTCGCTGCAGCGACTCGTCGAGCTGGGAGTGGATCGCCTCCGGGGTGACGTGCGGGGTGTGGGCGCCCTTGCCGATCAGGAACAGCTCGTCACGGATGCCGCGGTTGCGCATCCACTGGCCCATCAACTGCTCGGGCCGGCCACCGCCGTACAGCCAGGCGGTGTCGAAGGCGGTCCCGCCCCGGGCCACGAAGTCGTCGAACAGAGCGCTGGTCAGCGGCAGGGTCTTCGGGTGGTCCACGCCCATCACGATCCGGCTGGCCTGTCGTCCGGTGCCGGGGACCTCGGCACAGCGCATCGAGGTCTCGCCCGGTTCCCGTACGACCACGGGATCTCCTGCCACAGCAGGGAAGTCGTCGCTCGGACCCTCGCCCGGATAGACCACGCCGAGCTGTTCACGCCACTCGTCGAGCACGGCCATGTTGGCGAGGGTGTCGGCCCAGTCCATCGCCGGTGCCTGTCGTTGTGCCAGGTGGGCGGCGACGTGGTCGGCCTCGCTGGCGTACAGCTCCGGGGTGTCGACCTCGATCTGTTCCGGCTCCTGATGGGGTCGGTGCACCACCAGACCGGCGGGACGGCCGTCACGGCACGGCAGCCACGGATTGGCGACGTCGATCCAGCCGTCCGCCCCGTACACCCGACAACTCGGCTCGGTGCCCAGACCGACACCGGTGTGGACCTGTGCGGTGATCCCACTGGCGAAGGTCAGGCTCGCCACCGCCCAGTCGTCCACCCCGGTCTCGGCCAGGTGGCCGGCCGCGGTCACGGTCACCGGCTCGTCGTACGGCTTCGCCTGCCCGTCGACACCCAGCGCGGCCCCGGCGAGCAACCGGGCCATCGACACCGGATAACCACCGACGTCCAGGATGCCGCCGCCGGCCAGGTCACGGGCATAGGCCCGGGAGGTGGGGTCCACGTCGGCGCCGAAGGAGAACGAGGCCTGGATCGAGACCACCCGACCGATCGCCCCGGAGGTGACCAGCTCGACCAGCGCCCGGGTCTGCGGATGGCAGCGATACATGTACGCCTCCATGCAGAACACGTCATGGGTCCGCGCCGCTTCCAGCACCACCATCGAGGCCGCCCGGGTCGGGGTGAGCGGCTTCTCCACCAGCAGGTGCTTGCCGGCCCGGGCCGCAGCGATTGCCCACTCGGCGTGCTGGGGGTGCGGGGTCGCCAGATAGATCGCGTCGACATCCGCGTCGGCGAGCAGGTCGGCGTAGCTGCCGTGGGCCCGGACCGTGCCACCCTTGGCCGCGTCCGGGTGCTCGTCGATCAGGGCCTGGGACCGAGCGACGTCGCGGGACCCGACGGCCACCAGTCGACCCGTGCGTGAGGCGGCCAATCCGGTCGCGAAGGCACGGGCGATCCTGCCGGGGCCGAGGATCCCCCATCGGACGGTTTCCTCGGGCACGGACGTGTGCGACTCAGTCATGGAATCAGCCTGTCACGCAGCCCCCGGCGGCCGACAGATCCGTCTCATGGCCGCTGGTAGGCTTCGCGGGTCCGCCGGAAGGTCCCACAGGTGCGGGGGAGCACATGCACAAGTTGGCCGATGTCAGCCTCGGGAACCGCGCACTCATTGCGTTGGTGACGGTGTTCGTCCTCGTCTTCGGAGTTGTGACCACGGCCGGGTTGAAGCAGGAGCTGATCCCGTCACTGCAGGTGCCGACCGCAATCGTGATGACCAGCTATCCCGGTGCCTCGCCCGAGGTGGTCGAGGAGCGGGTCACCAACACCGTCGAGCAGGCGATCCTCGGTGTGGAAGGGCTCGAGTCGTCGAGCTCGACCTCGTCGACCGGCATGTCCACCGTGCAGGTGAACTTCGAGTACGGCACCAACATGGCCCAGGCCCAACAGGACCTGCAGGCCGCGATCTCACGGATCAGTGGCACCCTGCCCGACGAGGCCGACGCCCAGGTGGTCACCGGAAGCCTGGATGACCTGCCGGTGCAGGTGCTGTCGGTCACTGCTGACCTAGAGCCGGCCGACCTGGCCGACAAGCTCGACACGATCGCCGTACCCGAGCTGGAGAAGCTGCCCGGGGTCCGGGCGGTCAGCGTCGCCGGTGGTCCGACCCAACGCGTGCTGGTGACCCTCGACCTGGACGAGGTCGCTGCCCAGGGGCTCACCCCTGCCGAGGTGAGCCAGGCCCTGTCGGGGGCCGGCACCCTGACCTCGGCGGGCAGCATCGACGAGGGCAGCTCCGAGCTGTCGGTCACCCTCGGCGAGAAGTTGACCTCGGCCGACGACGTGGCCGACATCGTGCTCACCACCTCGACCGGCGAGTCGGTGAAGCTGTCCAAGATCGCCGACGTGAAGCTCGAGGAGGTCCCGGCCGAGTCGATCTCGCGGACCAACGGCGAGGCGAGCCTGACCCTGTCGATCACCAAGACCCCGGACGGCAACACCGTCGAGGTGAGCCAGGCCATCGCCGACAAGCTGCCTGACCTGGAGGAGCAGATCGGCTCCAAGATCGCCTTCGTGTCGACCTTCGACCAGGCGCCCTTCATCACCCAGTCGATCCATGACCTGCTCGTCGAGGGCGGCATGGGCCTGGCGATGGCGATCGTGGTGATCCTGGTCTTCCTGCTGTCGATCCGCTCCACCCTGGTGACCGCGGTGT
>DVLP01000123.1 GCA_018715445.1 Candidatus Avipropionibacterium avicola
GCGGTCGGGGTCAGCGGTGGGGGCAGGAGGGGTGGGCGCCCGCGGCGACCAGGTCGGCCACTCCGCTGCGAGGGTCTCCCCCGGTCACCAAGGCCTCGCCGACCAGCACCACGTCGGCGCCGATCCGGGACAGCTCGAAGACGTCCTTGGGGCCCTTCACGCCGGACTCGGCGATCTTGACCACCGAGTCGGGGATCATCGGCGCCAGCCGTTCGAAGGTCGTGGTGTCGACCTCGAGGGTCTGCAGGTTGCGGTTGTTGACCCCGATCACCTCGGCGCCACAGGCCACGGCTCGCTCAACCTCCTCGGCGGTGTGGGCCTCGACCAGCGGGGTGAGCCCGATCGACACCGCCCGCTCGATGAGTCCGGCGAGTTCGTCGTCGTTGAGGGCGGCCACGATCAGCAGGGCCAGGTCGGCTCCGGCGGCACGCGCCTCGAAGAGTTGGTACGCGGTGACGATGAAGTCCTTGCGCAGCACCGGGACGTCGACACTGCGTCGGACCGCCACCAGGTCGTCGAGGGAGCCACCGAAGCGGCGCTGCTCGGTCAGCACCGAGATCGCCGAGGCACCACCCTCGGCATAGGCGGCGGCCAGCCCGGCCGGATCAGCGATCGGGGCGAGGGCGCCACGGCTGGGTGAGGAACGCTTGACCTCGGCGATCACCGAGACACCCGGGGCACGGAAGGCCGGCAGCGGGTCGAGCGGATCGGCCGCCTCACGGACGCGGACCTTCAGCTCGTCGAGGCTGACTGCTGCCTGGCGCTCGGCAAGGTCGGTCCGTACGCCGGCGATGATGTCGTCGAGAACGGACATGGCGCTCAGTCCGCGCCGAGCCCGAGCATCCGCATGACCTGGGTGACCACCAGGGCCAGGGCCAGGCCGGCGACTCCGCCGATGATGAGGGGCATGTTGATCAGGACGACGCCGACACAGCCGACGACGAAGGCGACCAGGGCGATCAGGGAGCCTGCCCAGGCGGCCGGGGTCCGACCGTGGTGGGTGTACTTGCCGTGGACGGCCACGGAGTCACGTGTCGTGGCGGTTCCGGTCATGAATGCCTCCCCTGTTGCTCATCGGACTGCCCCTGCTGCTCATCGGGCTGCTCCGCGCCACCGTCTCTGGGATCGGTGTCGTCCGGTGTTGGTCCCATTCTCATCACATCCGGGCGCTGGGGAGAAATCGGCGAGACCTGCTCGTCACCTTCGGCGGTCGGGTCCACGCCGTCGTCCAACGCCCGCCAGACCGCCAGGGCGTCGTCCTCGGGAGCGACCTCGGCGGTCGTGCCAGCCTTGCGGCTGAAGCGGTCCGTGGTGCGGGCCGGGGGGCGTCCGGCTGCCAGCACGAGGGCGGCACCGATCACGGCGACGAGCCCGGCCGCCGCGAAGCCGTACCCACCCCAGGCCCGTCGGGCCGGCTCGGTCTGCTCGAAGGTGACCTGCTGCACCAGCTGGTCGATCACGTCGTCGGACGGTAGCGGGGCGAACAGTCCGACACCGGCCATCGTCGCACCGACGAGCACCAACCCGGCGGCCAACACGACCCGGCCCCAGCCCCGCAGGGTGAGCGCCAGCAGCACGCCGGCGGCCAGCACCGCCACCACGGCCTGCGGCAGGCCGCCCACCCCGTCGCCACCGGAGATCGGCACCGAGCCCTGCGTGTACGGGACCTGCCACCAGGCCTGGCTGGCACAGGCGAAGCCGCCGATCGCCGCGACGACCAGCCCGATCCAGCCGTAGGGGCGCAGTCGGGTACGCATCAACTCAGTGCCCGTCAACTCAGGGCCGGATCGATGTCGACCGGGACGTCGACGTCCGACAGTGAGCGCAGCGGTCGACGGCCCTCGGCCAAGGTCAGCGCGCGGATCACCGCTGCCGCCTTGTTCTGCGTCTCGGTGTCCTCGGCGACCGGATCGGAGTCGGCCACGATCCCGCCACCGGCCTGCACATGCGCGACCCCGTCGCGGATCACGGCGGTACGGATCGCGATCGCGGAGTCGGCGTCGCCGGCGAAGTCGAAGTAGCCGACGATCCCGCCGTACAGGGCCCGCCGGGTCGGCTCGAGCTCGTCGATGATCTCCATCGCCCGCACCTTGGGAGCCCCGGAGAGGGTGCCGGCCGGGAAACAGGACAGCAGCACGTCGAGGGCGGTGCGACCCTCGGCGAGCGTGCCGACCACCGACGACTCCAGATGCATGATGTGGCTGTAGCGGCGGACCTCCATGAACTCCACGACCTCGACGGTGCCCGGCAGGCAGACCCGTCCGAGGTCGTTGCGGCCGAGGTCGACCAGCATCAGGTGCTCGGCGCGCTCCTTGGGGTCGCTGATCAACTCGGCCTCGAAGGCGGCGTCCTCGCTCGGCGTCGCACCCCGGGGCTTCGAGCCCGCGATCGGGTGGGTCAGGGCCTGCCCGGCCTGGACCGTCACCAGGGCCTCGGGTGAGGAGCCGACGATGTCGAAGCCGTCCAATCGCACCAAGTACAGGTACGGGCTCGGGTTGGTCAGGCGCAGGGCCCGGTAGACGTCGAAGGCATCGGCCCCGGTGTCGACGTCGAAGCGCTGGCTCACCACGATCTGGAAGGCCTCACCGGCCTTCACCTGCTCGACGGCCGCCCGGACCGCGTCCTGGTGCTCCTGGGCGCTGCGCTGGCGGCGGACCGTCAAGGGCTCGGCCTCGTCGGGGGCCGGGAGCAGCGCCAGGGTCGGCGCCGGCCGCTGCAGCGCTTCGGTCATGGCATCCACCCGTGCACAGGCATCGGCCCAGGCCTGGTCGACCCGCTCGTCCGAGGCGTCGAAGTTGATGGCATTGGCGATCAGCCACACCTCGCCGCGGTGGTGGTCCACCACGGCCAGGTCGGAGGCCAGCAGCATCACCAGCTCGGGGATGTCGATGTCGGCCACCGTGGTGTCGGGCAGCACCTCGACCCGCCGGATGATGTCGTAGCCGAGATAGCCGACCATGCCGGAGGTGAACGGCGGCAGTGCCGGGTCGCGCTCGGTGTGCAGCAGGGCCAGGCTCTCGCGCAGCACCTCGAGCGGATCGCCCTCGGTCGGCAGCCCGGCCGGGACCCGGCCGCTCCAGTGGGCCCGGCCGTCCTGCTCGGACAAGGTGGCGGCCGAGTTGACCCCGATGAAGGAGTAGCGGTTCCACACCCCGCCCTGCTCGGCCGACTCGAAGCAGAAGGTGCCGGGTCGGTCCTGGGCCAGCCGGGCATAGAGCCCGACGACGGTCTCGGTGTCGCAGACCACCCGCCGGTGGACGCTGATCACCCGCCGCTCGGCGGCCAGGGTGCGGAAGGTGTCGAGGTCAGGACTGATCGTCATGGTCACCCTCGTCGGTGGTGGGGTCGGTGGTCAGTGGCAGGTCGCGGTCGTCGAAGCAGGTCGTGGTCCCGGTGTGGCAGGCCGGGCCGACCTGGTCGACCCGGAAGAGCAGGGTGTCACCGTCGCAGTCGAGCTGCACGCGCCGCACGTACTGGTGGTGGCCGCTGGTCTCGCCCTTGACCCAGTACTGCTGGCGCGAGCGCGACCAGTAGGTCGCGCGTGCCGTGGTGAGGGTGCGGCGCAGGGCCTCGTCGTCGACCCAGGCCAGCATCAGCACGGCCTCGGTCCGGTCGTCCTGCACCACCACCGGCAGCAGTCCGTCGGGGGTGCGCTTCAGCCGCGCCGCGATCGCGGGATCCAGCGGGGAGGGCTCGGGTGTGGTGTCCATCGCCGTCCATTGTCCCTGACCGGCCTGACACCCGGTTCGGGCGTCCGAACTAGGCTCGTCCCCATGACGAGCGCACGCCAGGAGAGACGGCAACTCTGCGATCTGCTCATCGAGGTCGGGCCCGACGCACCCACCCTCTGCGAGGGGTGGGACACCCATGCCCTGGCCAGCCACCTGTGGGTGCGGGAGAACGATCCGCTCGGTGGGATGGGCATCGTCGTGCCCGCCCTGGCCGCGACGACCGAACGCCGGATGGCTGCGGTCCGGGACCGCTGGTCGTACCCGGAGCTGGTGGAGCGGATCGCCAAGGGGCCCTCGGCGCTGTCGCCCTTCGGCTGGCCCGGGGTCGATGCGGTGGCCAACACAGCGGAGTTCTGGGTGCACCACGAGGACGTCCGTCGCGCCGGCGACCCAGCGGCCGAGCCTCGTCCGAGCACGCCGGCGTTCGAGGAGCGCCTCTGGCGCCAGCTCGCCACCATGGGCAAGGCGATGTTCTCCTCGGTCGGCCACGACGGGCTGGTGCTGGAGGACCTGGACGGCAACCGGAGACGGATCCGGCCCGGGCGCTCGACCGTGACCCTGGTCGGTGCTCCCAGCGAACTGCTGCTGTACGGCTTCGGCCGCACCGGTGTCGCCCGGGTCGAGGTCATCGGTGAACCAGTCC
>DVLP01000124.1 GCA_018715445.1 Candidatus Avipropionibacterium avicola
GTTCGCCGACCGTGCCTACCAGCCGAGCGGCGACCTGGTCTCGCGGAACGAACCGGGCTCGGTGCTGCACGATCCTCAGGTCGTGGCCCACCGGATGCTGCAGCTGGTCCGCGAAGGCACCATCGAGGCGATCGACGGCACGACCGTACGGGTGGACGCTGGTTCCATCTGTGTGCACGGGGATTCCGCGGGATCGGTGGCCATGGCCGCCGCTGTCCGGGAGCTGCTGGAGTCCGAGGGTGTCACCATCGCGCCCTTCGCCGGACCGAGCGCAGCATGAGCGTCACCGCGACCCCCGCCCAGCTCGCGGCCGTCCGCGAAGCCCGCGCCTCCTACCGCAGCGGGGTCAGCGTGCCCACCAGCGGCGTGGCGCACGGGTTGGCCCAGGCCAACCTGATCGCGGTGCCGCAGGACTGGGCGTACGAGACCCTGCTGTTCGCCCAGCGCAATCCCAAGCCGTGCCCGATCCTCGATGTGCTGGAGGCCGGGCAGGTCGAGTCCACCTTGGCGCCGGGCAGCGACATCCGTACCGACATTGGGAAGTACCGCATCTGGCGCGACGGTGAACTGGTCGACGAACCGTCCGACGCCAGCGCGGCTTGGCAGGAACACCCCGACCTGGTGTCCTTCCTGATCGGCTGCAGCTTCACCTTCGAGGCGGGCCTGGTCGACGCCGGCATCACCATGCGTCACCAGGAGCTCGGCCGCAACGTGTCGATGTATCGCACCAACCGGGAGTGTGCCCCCGCAGGGCGGCTGCACGGCGCGATGGTGGTCTCGATGCGTCCGATCCCGGCGGACCGCGTGGCCGACGCGGTGCAGATCTCGGGGCGGACCCCGGCCGTGCACGGCGCCCCGGTCCACATCGGTGATCCGGGCGGGCTCGGGATCGCCGATCTCTCGGAGCCGGACTTCGGCGATGCCCCCGAGGTCCGCGACGGTGAGGTGCCGGTGTTCTGGGCCTGTGGTGTCACACCGCAGTCGGCGATCATGGCCTCGCGGCCCCCGTTCGCCGTCACCCATGCGCCCGGCCACATGTTCCTCACCGACATCCCCGATGCGCACTATGTCCAGTGAGCACGTCCAGGTCCGGACCGCCTCTGATCGCGCCCTGTTGGTGCAGGCGGTCGACCTGGACCATGCGATCCGCCTGCAGCGGGGACTGACCGCTGCCGCCCTGCGGGGCGTGAGCGAGCTCGTCCCGGGGGCGGAGACCGTCCTGGTGCGGTTCGACCCGTCGCGGACCACGGCCGCTGAACTGTCGCAACGGATCACCACCCTCGACCTCGACGAGGGCACGGCCACGGCGTCCACGACCATTGAGGTGCCGGTCCGCTACGACGGTGAGGACCTCGACGAGCTTGCTGGGTCACTGCAGGTCTCAGCCGAGGAGATCGTGCGCCGTCACACCGAGGCCGAGTGGCAGGTCGCATTCACCGGATTCGCGCCAGGGTTCGGATACCTGGTCTGTGACGATCCGTTCTTCTCCATCCCGCGGCGACCCTCACCCCGTACCAAGGTGCCGGCCGGATCGGTCGGCTTGGCGGGGCACTTCTCCGGGGTCTACCCCCGGGAGAGCCCGGGTGGTTGGCAACTGATCGGACGCACCGATGCCGTGCTGTGGGACCTCGACCGTGAGCCACCGGCGCTGTTCACCCCCGGTGCCCGGGTCCGGTTCAGCGCGGTCGACCGGGAGGTGGTGGCGGTACGGTCGGCGGGCGTCACCGATCCGCCGCCGGCCGAGCACCGGATCGAGGTCGTACGGACCGGGCTGCAGTTGCTGGTCCAGGACCTGGGCCGTCACGGCCATGCGGCGCTCGGGGTGTCGGCCTCGGGAGCTGCTGACCGCGGTGCGCTGCGGGAGGCCAACCGGTTGGTCGGCAACGAGCCCGCGGCGGCCGGGTTGGAGTGCCTCGGCGGAGGTGCCGTCCTGCGCTTCACCGGGCGTGGTGTCGCCGCGCTCACCGGTGCCCGTGCCGAGCTGAGCCTCACCGACACCGAGGGCCGCGTCCGCCCGGTTCACCACCGGAGCCCCTTCGCCGTCGAGGACGGCGACGAGCTGGCGATCGGGCCGGTGCGCGAAGGACTGCGGTGTGTGGTCGCGCTGCGGGGTGGCCTCCACACCGGGACCGCGCTGCACAGCCGCTCCACCGACACCCTCGCCGGGCTGGGCCCCCAGCCACTGTCACCGGGTGCGGTCGTCGGGGTGGGCGATCCCCGTACGGCACCCCACAGCGTCCTGCCCGATCCGGTCCCTCCGACCCGACTGCCGAGGCCGGGTGACGAGGTGGAGCTGCGGATCACCCTCGGACCGCGTGACGACTGGTTCACCGAAGCGGCGTTGCAGACCCTCACCGACCAGCCCTGGGAGGTCACGCCCCGCTCGGACCGGGTCGGCATCCGCCTTGCCGGTGACACCGGACTGGAACGTGCCCGTGAGGGCGAACTGCCCAGCGAAGGTGCGGTGACCGGGGCGATCCAGGTGCCACCCGACGGTCAGCCCGTCCTCTTCCTGCCCGACCATCCACTCACCGGCGGCTACCCGGTCGTCGGTGCGGTGATCGATGCCGATCTCGACCTGGCCGCCCAACTGCCGCCGGGATCGACCGTCCGTTTCGTCATTGTCGATCCGTCACACCCGTCCCCGACCCCCGAGCCCGTCGAGGGGCAAACCACGTCCCCCGAGCCGTCCCCGTCCCACCGAGGTGAGTCCATGTCGATGTCATCGGTCCTGATCGCCAACCGCGGCGAGATCGCGGTACGGATCATCCGCGCCTGCGCCGAGGCCGGTCTCACCTCGATCGCGGTCTACGCCGACCAGGACGTGGATGCCATGCACGTCCGGCTCGCCGACCGTGCGGTCGCCCTGGAGGGCACGACCGCGGCCGAGACCTACCTCGACATCGAGTCCCTGATCCGGGCTGCCCGGACGGCCGGCGCCGATGCGGTGCACCCCGGCTACGGGTTCCTGTCGGAGAACGCCGGGTTCGCCCGTGCGGTCGAGGAGGCCGGGCTGATCTGGATCGGTCCCACCGGGGACACCATCGAGGCCCTCGGTGACAAGGTGACCGCCCGTCGGATCGCTGAACAGGTCGGTGCGCCGCTGGTGCCCGGGCTGGACCGTCCGCTCGAGGATGCCGCCGAGGCGGTGGCCTTCGCCGAGGAGCACGGGCTCCCGGTCGTGATCAAGGCCGCCCACGGCGGCGGCGGTCGCGGGATGAAGGTGGTCGCTGACCTGGACTCGGTCGCCGACGCGTACGAAGCTGCCAGCCGGGAGGCCAAGGCTGCCTTCGGTCGCGGAGAGTGCTTCGTCGAACGGTTCCTGGAGCGCCCCCGCCACGTCGAGGTCCAGGTGCTCGGTGACGGCCGCGGTGGCGTGGTCACGGTCGGTGACCGGGACTGCTCGCTGCAGCGGCGCAACCAGAAGCTGGTCGAGGAGGCCCCGGCCCCGGGACTGACCGAGCAGCAGCGCGAGACCCTGCACGCGGCGGCCCGCGACATCTGTGCCGCCGTGGACTACCGGGGCGCGGCGACCGTGGAGTTCCTGTTGGCCGGGGACGGCACGTTGTCCTTCCTCGAGGTCAACACCCGGCTGCAGGTGGAGCATCCGGTGACCGAGATGGTGACCGGGGTCGACCTGGTGCGTGAGCAGTTCCGGATCGCGCAGGGCGTGGGGCCGTCGTTCGAGCAGACCCCTGCGCTGCACGGTCACGCCATCGAGTTCCGGATCAACGCCGAGGACCCGCGCCGAGGGTTCCTGCCCAGCCCGGGTCAGATCGACACCCTGCGGGTGCCCGGTGGCCCCGGGGTGCGTTGGGATGCCGGTGTCGAGGCCGGCGATGTCGTCCAGCCCGCCTTCGACTCGATGATGGCCAAGCTCATCGTTGGTGGCGACGATCGTGACGCGGCCCTGGTCCGGGCCCGACGTGCCCTCGACGAGTTGGTGGTCGAGGGGCCGGCCACCGTGGTGCCGTTCAGCCGAGAGGCGCTGGACCATCCCGCCTTCTCCACCGACGGATTCTCGGTCAGCACCCAGTGGATCGAGTCCGAGTTGCTGGCGGGCACCGACAGCTTCACCGACCTGTCCGAACAAGACCGTCCCGATCCGGTGGAGGAGGTCGGTCTCGAGCGGACGACGATCGAGATCGACGGCCGACTGGTCCGGATCGGACTGCCGACGGCCCTGCTGGCCGGGATGAGCGGGGCGGTGGGTGGTGCGGCCGGGGAGGACGCACCGTCCACCGATCCCGGTGCGGTCCTGCCGCCTGCCCCGGGCTCGTTGGTGAAGTGGTTGGTCGCCGACGGTGACACCGTCGAGGACGGCCAGGAGTTGGCCGTGCTCGACGCCATGAAGATGGAGACCCGGGTGGCGGCCCCTCGAGGCGGTGTCGTGCAGCAGCTGGTCGAGGTCGGTGCTGTCGTGACCGTCGACGCCCCCATTGCCACGATCAAGGACGTGACCCATGAGTGAGCTCGACATCTCGATCCGGATCCCGCTCGGGCATCCGCTGCCGGACCTTGCCGACTTCGCCGTACGGTGTGAGGCTGCCGGCTTCGACGGGGTGGGCATCCCCGACCACCATCACACCGGCCGCGACGCCTACGTCACGTTGTCGGCGATGGCCCTGGCGACGCAGCGGATCCGGCTGTTCCCGGCGACCTCGAACACGGTGACCCGCCACCCCTTGGTGCTGGCGTCGCTGTTGAACTCGTTGGACGAGCTCGCTCCCGGCCGGGCGATGCTGACCGTGGCGCCCGGCTTCCTGTCGGTGGAGAAGGCCGGTGCCGCTCCGGAGCGCCGCGCTCGGCTGCGCGAGGTGTTGTTGGCGCTGCGGGGCCTGCTGCACGAGGGCCACGCCGAGTTCGAGGGCCAGCCGGTCCACCTGGACAACTGTCCGGGGGAGCGGGCCGAGGTGATCCTGCTGGCCTCCGGTCCGAAGCTGCTGGAACTGGCCGGCGAGGCCGCCGACGGAGTGATGATGCTGGTCGGGCTGCACCCGGACGGGGTGGCGGCTGCCCGTCGCCACCTCCGCATCGGGGCCGAGCGGGCCGGTCGCGATGTCTCCGAGATCGAGGAGATCTTCATCGTGCCGGCCGATGTCGGTGATCCGGCCGCCTTGCGGGCCTATCCGCAGGGTTGGTTCCGTGAGGGCCATCCGTGGTTGAGCTATCCGAGTCCGTCGACCCTGCGCTGGCTGCGGGCGTCCGGGCTGGAGTTGGCGGACCCGTTCGACCCGGCCTCGGTGTCCGACGGGCAGGCCGACGCGATCCTGGACGCGCTCGGGGCCTTCGGCACGCCCGAACAGGTCGCCGACCGCCTGCTGCGGGCCAAGGACGAACTGGGGCTGCGGCGGGCCTTCCTGTTCCCGGGGCACACCTGGGACAACCACTACGAGCTACCGGCACGGCTGGTCGAGGCCTGGTCCGAGGTGATCGGACCGCGGTTGTCGCAGCAGTGACCGGCGGTGCATGGCAGCATGGCGGCATGACTGCACCGGATGTCCCCGCCGCCCGGACCAGCCCCGGCCGCACCGTCGTCTTCTTCGGCGACAGCGTGACCGACTGCCAGCACCGCAACGATCCCGACGGTCTGGGGCAGGGCTACGTACGGATCCTGGCCGAGGGTCCCCTGGAGGCCGATCGGGTCGTCAACTCCGGGATCAGCGGCAACCGCGTCACCGACCTGCAGGACCGGGTGGAGGCCGACGTGATCGCCCACGAGCCGGATGTGGTGTCGGTGCTGATCGGGATCAACGACACCTGGCGTCGCTTCGACCGGGACGACCCGACCTCGACCGAGGCGTACGAGGCGGGCTACCGCGATGTGCTGCAGCGGGTGGCGAGCACCGGGGCGGACCTGGTGCTGATGGAGCCCTTCGTGATCCCGGTGACCGACGAGCAGGCCACCGACTGGCGAGACGACCTGGATCCCCGGATCGCCGTGGTCCATGGTCTGGCCGACGAGTTCGGCGCCATCGTCGTGCCCACCGATGCGGTGCTCAATGCGACGGCCGCCGCCACCAGCGCGGCCACCCTGGCCAGTGACGGTGTCCACCCGACTAGTGCCGGGCACCTGGCGATCGCCGAGCTGTGGGCGAGCGTGGTGGGCGCGGCGGACACAAGGGTGGACACGGGTGCGGCGGACGCGGGCACAGCGGACACGGGGGCCAGGAAGGCCGACGGCTCGGCCGGTGACGCGGACTACGGCACCATCGGGGTCGACTACCGCAGCTTCCGTCAGCCCGAGCCGGAGTTCGAGGTGGCGATCGCCGCCCAGCTCGGCGATGCCCGTACCGTGCTGAACGTCGGGGCCGGTGCCGGGTCGTACGAGCCCCGGGACCGCGAGGTCACCGCCGTCGAGCCCTCCGAGTCGATGCGCAATCAGCGCCCGGCCGAGCTGGTGGCCGCGATCGATGCCACCGCAGAGGACCTGCCCTTCGACGACAACAGCTTCGATGCGGCGATGACGACCTTCTCGGTGCACCAGTGGACCGACCTCGACGCCGGTCTGACCGAGCTGCGGCGGGTGACGCGCGGACCGATCGTCATCATGACCTGCGACCCGGCCCGACTCGATCGCTCCTGGCTCACCGACTACGCGCCCGAGGTGATCGCCACCGAGGCCCGTCGTTACCCGAGCCCGGCCCGGATCGCATCCGTGCTGGGTGACGACACCCGGATCGTGCCGCTGCCCATCCCGCTCAACTGTGTCGACGGCTTCAGCGAGGCGTACTACGGCCGCCCCGAGATCCTGCTCGACCCGGGTGCCCGACGGGCCAACTCTGCTTGGAGTTTCATCGATCCGGCCATTGCCGAGGAGTACGTCGACCACCTGCGTCGTGACCTCGAGTCCGGGGCCTGGGACGAGCGGCACGCCCACCTGCGCAGCCAGTCCCACTTCGACGGCTCCCTGGTGCTGGTGGTCTCCGACCACTGAGGTCGCGGCCACGCGGCTGCACCGGCCGGTCCGGATCGGTAGACTCCGAGCGGTCCAGCCCCCGTAGCTCAGTGGATCAGAGCAGGAGCCTTCTAATCTCTTGGTCGCAGGTTCGAGTCCTGCCGGGGGCGCTTCAACTGGCGCTCAACTTCTCAGTGTCGATGCCCCAGCCAGCCGCGAGAGATCGATTGCTCACGAATCGAGGACCCGAAAGTGAGCGAAGCCCGACACCGGGGTCAGCGCCGGGCCACTCAGGGAGCTGCAGGCAGGTGGGCCTGGATCCCGGCGATGACCAGGTCGACGCCGGTGCTGAAGTCCGAGCCGCGTCCGGCCAAGCCCTGGTGGGGGTCACTGTCGATGGCGCCGGCGCTGCCGGCCTGCAGATTGACCTGCTCATCGGTGACGTGACCCAGGACGAAGAAGAGCATCGTGCGCGCGGAGGCGTGAGCGAGATCGTCCGGGATGCCTGCCTGGGTGAGGATCCGGGTCATCACCTCATCGGGTCGCACCGTCCCGAGGCCGTACGCCTGGACCGTGGCGACGAGCTCGGCGCCGTCGCGGCAGGCGAGCAGGGAGTCGCGCAACCGCCCAGCGGCGAGGCGAAGCCGTACGGGCCAGTCGGAGGGGTCATCGTCAGCCGCTCCCGGCTCATCCACCAGTGGGGTACGGCCCAGGATGTGGTCGGCGACGGCGGCCAGCAGGGCCTGCTTGCCGGGGAAGTGGTGATAGAGCGCGGAGGGTTGCACGTCGAGCTCGGTGGCCACCCGACGCATGGTG
>DVLP01000125.1 GCA_018715445.1 Candidatus Avipropionibacterium avicola
GTACTTCTGGATCGTGCCGAACTGGGAGAAGTAGAAGCCGCTGCCGTCCAGGGCGGGAGCGACGTGGTAGCCGGCGAGCTCCTTCTCCCCGTTCCAGTACTCGATGGTGCCGTCGAGTCCGGCGACGATCATCGCCCCACCGACCCGGGTCACCAGGTGTCCGTGGACACAGTCGAGCATCCCGAGGAAGTCGGTGCTGGCCATGGGTGGGATCGTGTCGCCGTTGATGATCTCGGTCCGTTCCCCGGTGCCGGCGTCATCGATCCGCCAGACCGAGGCGGACTGCCCACCCGTTGCGCAGAAGGTGGCATTGGACGTGGGGTCCCAGCTGATGAAGTGGATGTAGTCCTCACCGGGATCGATCGTCCCCAGGTTGGTGATCTGCTCGGTGCTCGGATCGAACTGGTAGAGCCGGGATTCGGGATACACCCCCAGATAGGCGATCCCGTCCGGGCCGAAGCCCGCGCCCATCGGGTTCGCCCGGGGCGGTCCGGGGTCGATCTGGCCGTGGTCGATGACCTGCTTGGTCTCCGGGTCGTACTGCCACAACCGGTAGTCGTGGTACGAGGGGAGATACACCTTGCCGTCGGTGGCCACGGTCAGGTCGAAGCAGGCTTCGGAGGTCGGCAGCTTGATCGCACGGACCACCTCACCGGTGAGGATGTCGGTGATCACGAAGGTGCCGGGCAGGTCGGTGTTGGCCGAGCCCTTGAAGACCTGGTACTCGACCCAGCGGCCGTCCTCCTGGCCGACGCGCGGGGCCCGCGCCCCGATCTGGGAGTTCACCGGTTGGCCGAGGTAGCGGATGGACGGGTCCTGTTCGGTGAAGCGCAGCACCTCCGGATCGGACTCGTCCGCCGCCACGGCCGGGGTCGTCAGGGTGGGAAGGGTGGGCAACAGGGCTCCGGTCGCTCCAGCGAGACCGATCGAGGCTCCGAACTGACGACGACTCAACCGTCCAGCACCGTTGGTGGAGAACATTCAGGAATCCTTTCCATTCTGTTTCCGTCGAAGTATGCCCAGCTCTTTCCGGGTGAGTCAAGGTGTGTGGAACACTCAGGCCCACTGCGAGGCGCGCCGAGGAGGCCCTGATGAGTCGTACCCGCCGGATCGTCACGAAGACCCCAGCCGTCGGGCGGCGTGGCATGGTCGTGGCCCACAACGTCGAGGCCGCCGAGACCGCCGCCGACATCCTTGCTGACGGAGGCTCCGCCTTCGACGCCATGGTTGCCGCCAGCTTCGTCACCGCTGTGCGCGAGGTCGCCATGAACGGGATCGGCGGCGTCGGTGTGCTGCTGGCCCACTCCGCCGACACCGGCCAGGTCAGTGAGATCAACTTCTACGGCCGCACCCCATCCGGGCTTGCCGAGGACACTTTCGTTCCCTGGTTGGAACCTCTCGACCCGAACACGCCCCGTACCGGCTTCGGCTGGCGGTCAGTGCGCGACGGACGACACGAGCGGGGACCCCTGTCGGTCGGCATCCCCACCTACGTTTCCGGACTGGCAGAACTCCATGCCCGTCACGGCTCCCGGGACTGGGCCGATCTCCTGCAGCCCGCGATCGACCTGGCCGCCGGAGGATTCGCTGCCGACGAGGAGGACCTGGCCACCACCGCCACCCACCTGTCGATCCTTGAACGGTTCGACGAGTTCTCCAGGATCTTCCTGGCCAACGGCCTGCCGATGCCCGGCGGCTTCTACCAAGGAGAAGGGATCCCGGTGGTCCAGGAGGACCTGGCCGCCACCTTGGCCTGTCTGGCCCGCGACGGCGCGGATGCCTTCTATCGCGGCCCGATTGCCGAGGCGATCGCCAGTGACGTCCAGCGGCTCGGGGGAGTGTTGTCGACCGAGGACCTCGACCGCTACCGTCCCGAGCACGGTGACGGCCTGCGTGGCAGCTACCTCGGCCACGAGATCGTCGTCAGCTCAGGGATGACGGGCGGGCTCACCCTGCTCCAGATGCTCAACCTGGCCGAGGAGCTCGACCTGGCCTCCATGGACCGTACGCGTCCGGCGTTCTGGCACGCGCTGGCCGAGGTCATGCGCCAGTCCTGGATCGACCGCTTCTGTTTCGTGGGCGACCCGGAGGGGGCCGACGTCCCGTTGGAGGCCTTGGTGGACAAGGGATATGCAGCGACGGTCGCCACCAACATCGGTGACCGGGTCGCGGACCAGACCACGCCCGGGGACCCATGGACCCATCTCGGCCGGCCCGGTCGCGACCTGGTGTCCGGTGACCCCGGCGGCAATGACACCACCCAGCTGGTCGTTGCCGATGGCGCCGGCAATGTCGTCACGCTCACCCAGACCCATGGGATGGCCTTCGGCTCCTGTGTCGTCCCCCGCGGCACCGGAGTGTTGCTGCACGACATCACCATGTGGATGAACCCCGAGCCGGGCACGCCGAACTCGGTCGGCCCGTGGAAGAAGCAGGCCGGCCACGCCGCCCCGGTGATGGTGCTGCGTGATGGCCAGCCGGTCGCTGCCCTCGGAGCCCCCGGAGGTCGCCGGGTCATCACCTCGGTCTTCCAGTCGGTGCTCAACATCGTCGGCTTCGGGATGGACGTCCAGGCGGCGATCGCCGAGCCACGGATCCATGTCGAAGGTGCCGATCCGGCCGCGCCCCGTGGTGCCACGGTGCGCACCCTGGTCGCCGATGACCGGCTCGACCCGGAGATCCTGGCCGGGTTGGGGGACCGTGGCCACGATGTCGTCACGGTCCGCGAGACCGGCACTCAGGCGGCGTTGGGCAAACCGCTCGGCATCCAGCGCCGTGGCGATGAACTCATCGGTGGGGTTGACGTCTTCCGCAGGTCCGTGGGGATCGGCATCTGACCATCCCGCTGCCGAAGTGTGATCATGGTGCGGTGCCCGCCACCGAGCCCCCGGTCTCCGTCGCCGACCTGGCCGCAGAACTCTCCGACCGCGCCGACGCGCGCACCGGGCGCCGACTGCTGGTCGGCATCGCCGGTCGGCCCGGTGCCGGCAAGTCGACCCTCGCCGAGGCCCTCGTCGCCGAACTCGGGGCCCGTGCCGTCGTCGTGGCGATGGACGGCTTCCACCTGGCCGACGCCGTGCTCGACGCGCTGGGTCGGCGCGACCGCAAGGGTGCTCCCGACACCTTCGACCCCCGCGGTCTGGCCGCTCTGCTGCAGCGGCTGCGCACCGAACCCGGCCCGATCCATGCCCCGGCCTTCGAGCGCACCCTCGAGCAGCCGCTGGCGCAGGCGGTCAGGATCGACGACCAGTCGATCGTCATCACCGAGGGCAACTACCTGCTGGTGGACCACCCGGACTGGGAACGGATCCGGGCCCAGCTCGACCTGGTCTGGTGGATCGACGGTGACGAGCAGCAACGGATCACTGATCTGACCGAGCGCCACATCCGGTTCGGCAAGAGCCCGGAGCAGGCGGCCGCGTGGGTCGCCCGGGTCGACCAGCCCAATGCCGAGCTCGCCGCGGCCAGCGCCCCGCGGGCCGACCGCCGCCTGGTGCGTCCCACCTGATCGGATCCTCGCGAAAATCCGACCCCGGGGGTGGAGTCCTCAGGCACAATGGGCACCGTCCGACTCGATCACGATCCAGGAGGTGGGCCCGATGGCTCAGCACGCACAGGGACCCGAGAAGACCAGCGGGGCACCGGAGAACCCGGCGGACGAGATCAAGCGACGGATGAAGGAAGCCCTGGAGCGCAAGAACCAGCGCAACGCCCATGGCGTCGATCCGTCCGACACCGAGTCCCAGGGCGCAGCCACCCAGAAGGGCATGCACGGGGTCTCGGCTCCGGTCGACAATCAGTCCTACCGTCGCAAGGCCGGTGGCGGCGGCTCCTGAATCGTTTTGAAGTTTCCTTGAACTGCTGGCCGGGCCGGGCCGACCCCCGTACGCTCCTGTTGTCACCCACGTGGTGTGGAGGAGGATCCGCGAAAGCGTTCGGTGATGGGTCGGCCCGTCCTCGGGGGTACGGGTCGGCCTGACTCCATCCCCGCCTGAGGGTTTGAGGTGTGTCGATGGTCGACAAGGATGAACGTCGTACCGTCCTGGTCCAACTGCTCGGCACGGTCCGCGCCGATGTGTTGCAGGCTTTGGACGAACCACGCACCATGGGCGAGCTCGCCGCACTGGTCGGAAGCTCGGCAAGTGGGCTGACCTATCACGTCGCGGCCCTGGAACGGGCCCAACTCGTACGACGTCGCCGCACCGGATCCGTGGTCACGGTGACCCGCTCCGATCGGGGCGCCGAACTGGTCCTGCTCCTCGACACCGACCCGACGGCACCGGTTGAATGGGGACATGACGACAGTCCCGACGCTGGTACCCGAGCCCCGTGAGTGCATCGACCTCGGCGGCACCCTGCAGCTGAGCGATGTGGTGGCGGTGGCCGGTCCTGCCGGCATCACCGCGACGATCGCCGACCTGCTCGGGGAGGGCATCGGGGCCATCCTGCTGCCGCGCAGCGTGGCCGCCTCACCCGAGCACGAACCGGTCGTGCTGACGGTCGACCAGGGTGACCATCCGCCGGGCGGCTACGGGCTGAGCGTCGACGACAGCGGCATCACCATCGAGTACGCCGATCACGAAGGACTCGTCAACGCGGTCCAGACCCTGCGCCAACTCGCCGGCCCGGCGGCCTTCTCCCGCGGCCACGTCCCGGGCAGCCGGCCCAGCCTGCCGCACGTCAGGATCACCGACGCCCCCGCGCTGGCCTGGCGTGGCGTCCACCTCGATGTCGCACGCCACTTCATGCCGTTGGTGAACCTGTACGACTTCGTCGACAACTTGGCCTTGCACAAGATCAACGTGCTGCACCTGCACCTCACCGAGGACCAGGGATGGCGCTTCGAGGTCAAGAAGTACCCGCGACTCACCGAGGTCGGCAGCTGGCGCACCGGCACCCGTTTCCCGGACTGGGACGAGGACGACCAGGTGCCGCACGGTGGCCACTACACCCAGGACCAACTCCGCGCCCTGGTCGGTCACGCCCACAGCCGCGGGATCACGATCGTGCCCGAGATCGACCTGCCGGGTCACGTCAGCGCCCTGCTGGCGGCCCACCCCGAGTACGGGGAGCCGGGCAACCTGCCCGACGGGGTCGCCACCGGATGGGGCATCTTCACCGAGGTGCTGCACCTCGACGACGCCGCGATGGAGCTGGTGACCGACATCCTCGCCGAGCTGCTCGAGGTCTTCGACTCACCCTGGATCCATGTCGGCGGCGACGAGTGCCCCCGCGACCAGTGGCGCAACAGCGAACGTGCCCGCACCTTGGCCGCCGAGCGCGGGCTGGCCTCGGTCGACGAGCTCCAACCCTGGTTCACCCAGCAACTGCGCAGCTGGCTCGCCGACCGGGGCCGCACCCTGGTCGGGTGGGACGAGATCATCGACGACGACGCCCAGGTGCCCGGCGCGGTCGTGATGTCGTGGCGCGGCACCGAGCCCGGACTGCGGGCCCTGGCGGCCGGCCACCAGGTCGTGATGGCCCCCGGCTCGACGCTGTACCTCGACAAGTACGCCAGCGACGACCCGACCGAGCCGCGGGCGATCGGCGGCCACATCCCGTGGGAGAAGGTCGCCTCGATGGATCCGTACGAGGGCGTCGAGGACGACCAGCGCGACGGATTGCTCGGCATCCAGGCACAGTTGTGGAGCGAATACCTGGTCACCCCGCAGCGGGTGGAGTACGCCGCCTATCCCCGGGTCAGCGTGATGGCCGAGGTGGCCTGGCGTGGGGGACCGGTCGATCCCGACCAGTTCCGTCCGCGGTTGGCGGCCCACCTGGAACGGTTGGCCGTTCGTGGGGTCAACTACCGGCCCCTCGACGGCCCGCTGCCGTGGCAGACCGGTGGTGGACGGTACCGCCGCATCGCCAAGTGATCGCTCTGGGCACGGTCACTCCACTCGAGCTGTCGGACCGCGCGCTCGAGGTGGCGCCCCGACTGATCGGGGCCGTCCTCGAGCACGGCCCGGTGGCCCTGGTCATCACCGAGGTCGAGGCGTACGAAGGCCTCGACGACCCGGCCTCCCACGCCTGGCGTGGGCCGACGCCGCGGTCGCAGATCATGTTCGGGCCGAGTGGGCGGGTGTACGTCTATCTCTCCCACGGCATCCACCATGCGATGAACCTCGTCTGCGGCCCTGACGGCACGGCCTCGGCCGTCCTGGTCCGGGCCGGTCGGATCATCGCGGGGCTGGATCTCGCTCGGCAGAGGCGCCCCGGGGTGAGCGATCCACGGCTGGCCCGTGGGCCCGGCAACCTCACCCGGGCGCTGGGGATCGGTGCCGATGACAACGGTGCCCTGCTGGGTCAGCGGATCGATGACCGCGCCCTGGCCGTGGCGCCGGACCGGGTCCGCTCCGGCCCCCGTGTCGGGGTCAGCAGGGCGGCCGATCGGGCCTGGCGCTTCTGGCTGGCGGACGAGGCCACGGTGTCGGCCTATCGACGCAGCAGTCGGGCCCGTGGGGGTTCCTGACGGGACGCCAGAGGCGCCTGTTATCATCCCTTCAGTGCGGTTCGCCGAGCAACTCGGGGGAGCTTCCGGGCGACCGCCGTTCCGGGCGTCGGAGGAGGGCTCCCGGGAGCGGGACCTCGGTCCCGACAGACTGACCCGGTTCCCACACCCCACACAGGTGTTCGATCCGGGTCTGTCCGTGTCAGAGGTGTCGCACGCTCAGGACGTCATCAGTGCGACCAGGCGATCGCCGAGGCTGGTGCGGTGCACCCAGACGGCGGGCCCGCGTCGCTCCCGCAGCACGAGGCCGGCCCGCTCCAGCCGAGTGATCTGGTAGGTCAGACGGCTGGGTGAGGTGTACACCCGATCGGCCAGGGTGCCCATCGTCGCCGGACGGTCGATCAGAGTCAGGACCTCGGCGCGCAGGTCGCCCAGCAGCACCGCCAGGGGGCTCTCCGGCAGGGGATGTCCGTCGCCGCCGACGAGCCCGGCGAGCCCGGGCAGCGGGTAGCCGATCGCTGCGACCGTGAGTGCATCGCGATCGGTGGTGGTCACGGTCACGACGCTGGCCCGCGGTCCGGCCAGGATCGGGTAGAGCTCGACCGTGGACGCCAGATGGCCTCGAGGGGGATCCGGGTCGTCGGTGTGCAGCACCGTGCCCTCCAGTCGGCTTCCCAGGACCAACGTGCTGATGAGGGCCGTCTTGGCCTCGAGTGTGGTCGCCCCGCCGACCCGGCGTTCCTCGCGGTCCAGCAGTGCGGTGGCGGCCGGCCAGAACTCGGCGGTGATGCTCGACGCGGCGGTGACACTGCGCACCGCGGAACGGATGAACGGGGTCTGCTGCTCAGCGGTCATCCGGATCGAGTCCGGCAGCCGGGCGCCGTACATGTCGTCCAGTGCCTCGGCCAAGCCTTCGTCGGGCGGGGCGTCGCGGGCGAACTCACGCAGCTCGGCGAGACGGCTGCGCAGGGAGACCGATCGCTGTTCCGGGTTCTCCGACAGCACTTCGGGGACGAAGTAGCCCAACAGCCCGAGGTGGCGCATCTGCGGGCCAACGGCACGCCGCGTGGCCTCACGCCAGACGCGGGGCAGGCCGGCCGGGTAGGCGCCGACGGCGTCGGCCACGTGCAGCAGGGCGGAGGCAAAGGGGCGCCGACCAGCCACGAACGTGACCTCGGCCAGATTGCTGAGGTCGAGTTCGAGCGGGAGCGCCACGATTCATTATGACTCATGAAGTCATCACCGTCGAGGGTCTGCGGTGGTGAAATCACCCGACCGGTTTGGTTCGGTGCCCTGCACCCCGTAGAGTGCCGACGTCGGTAGGTAACGGAATGGTCACGGAGGGCCCACGTTGGGGTACAAACCACGTCGTGCCGCACGGCCGGGTCTGGGGGAGAGACTCGCGCCACCCCTGCAGCGCCTGGGGGCAGCGGCCGCAGTCACAGCAGTGCTCGGAGGTCTCGGGGTCGTCGCCCACACCGGGCTCACCCAGATCGGCCAGGAGCCGGTCGCGGCATCGTCGGCGGAGCCGGAGGTCATGGACCGCGACGACCTGCTCCGCGCGAACCGCAATGGCACCCGCAGCGAGTCACCCAAGCCCGAGGACGAGCTCGAGGACGTCACCAAGGATCTGCCGCGGTCGAAGGCCAAGCCCGAGGTCCCCGACGTCAGCACCCCACCGCCCACCGATGACCCGACCGGGTCCGGCGGCTCCGGTGACCAGTCCGACGGCGACCAGTCCGACGGCGACCAGTCCGACGGCGATGAGTACGGCGGCGGCGAGTCCGGCGGCGGCGATTCGACCGCACCCTGCCCCACCGGCTCGCAGGTCGAGCAGGGCCTGGTCCCGAACGCGATCAAGGTGCATCGCGACGTCTGTCACCGCTTCCCGCAGATCACCACGTACGGCGGTGTCCGTGCGGACGCGCTGCCGGAGCACCCCAGCGGGCGCGCCCTGGACATCATGATCCCCGACAACGCCACCGGTTGGCAGATCGCCCGCTACGTGCAGGCCAATGCCGGGCGCCTCGGGGTCTCCCAGGTGATCTTCGACCAGCAGATCTGGACCGTCCAGCGCTCCGGTGAGGGCTGGCGCGGGATGCCCGACCGTGGCGGTGACACCGCGAACCATCGCGACCACGTCCACGTCACCGTCTACTGACACGCCCCCCGAGCTCGTCGAGGGACAGCACGACCCCCGAGCCCGTCGAGGGGCGACTACGACCCCCGAGCTCGTCGAGGGGCATCCCGACCCCCGAGCTCGTCGAGGGGCCGCTCACTCCCGATAGGTCCGTACGGTCCCGTCCAGGTGGGCCACCACCAAGGTGTCATCGGTCCACGACGGGCTCGACACCACCGGTGAGACATCGAGCTGGCGGACGACCTCGTACGAGCCGGACGTCAGGTCCAGCACGGCCAGGTCGCCCATCGTGCCAACCACCAGGGCGCGATCGCCGTCGATGATCGGCGCGGCATCCAGCGACCGCGACACCATCCGATCGGTGACCCAGCGCTCCTGCCCGTTGCCCGGGTCGACCCGACGGGCCTCGCCCCACTCGTCGATCAGCAGCAGGTCGCCGTCGGCCAACACCTGGGCCGGGGTGTAGAGGTAGGACTTGTCGATCTGCCAGCGCAGCTCGCCGGTGGTCCGTGACAGCGCAAATCCGGCGGACACCGTGGCGATCAACACGGTGTCGTCGTCGACCAACGTCGCCTGATGGGTCCATGGCCCGTAGATCAGTCGCTGGTAGCTGCTGACCCGCTCGGTGACCTCGAACTCCCACACCCCTTCGCCGGTGGCCAGGTCGACCGCCCGGGCGAAACCGTCGCCGGTGCCCAGATAGATCCGCTCGCCGTCAGCGGCCGCCCGCCCGGCGCTCGGTGCCGGCAGGGTGACCCGCCACAGCGGTGCACCGTCCACGATCGACAGCCGGACCAGGTCGGCGCCGGCCATCACCACCACGCTCGGATCATCGTCCGAGGTCACCAACGGATTCGACATCACCGGGTGACCCAGATCGACCCGCCAGCGGATCGAGCCGTCGCCCGGGTCGACCGCGCTCACCGTGCCGTCGGACGATCCGACCACCACCAGGTCGTCGCCGGCGGCCGAGTTCGTCAGCACCGGTCCTGTGTCGGCCTGCCAGGCCCGGACGGGGACGCCGTCGCTCAGGTCGAAGCCGTACAGGCCTTCGCTCGAGCCGACGACCACCCGGTCGCCGATCGTCACCGTGGCCCCGGTGACGAGTTCGCCGATCCGGTCCTGACCGTGCTGTGCCCAGCCGGTGCCCTCGACGGTGAAGCGTTCGACCGTGCGCCAGCGGGTCGTGCCGTCGCTGACCTCCACGTTCACCCGGTGCTCCCCGGGCGGCAGCGCGGCGATGTCGAGGGTGCCGCTGGCCCGGTCGCCCTGCCAGTCGAGCTCGATCCACTCCTCGGCGGCGGATCCGGCGTACGACTGCTGCTGGTAGCGGCTGGCCCGGGCCGTCAGTGCCTGCTGCCCACGGCGGGCGAGCTGGACGACGATCCCCAGACCGTCGTCGCCGACGCTCACCTCGACCCGGCGTGGACGCAGGCGGGTCTCGAGGTCACGGCGACCCCGGGCATCGGCCAGGTCGAGGATGGCGACCTCGCCCACCTCCTGCTGGGACGGATCGGCCGCATCGGGCAGGACCACCTGGGACAGCGCCAGACTGGCCGCCCGGTCATCGGCGCCGGAGACGTCGAGTCGGTAGTACTGGGCGGCGTTCTTGACCGCGGCGCCCTCCATGTGGAGCAGGCCGTTGAACCGGTCGACCATGTGGCGGTGGGTGTGCCCGGCCAGGATGGCGTGCACGTCGTGGCCCTCGATCGCGGCGAACAGGGCCTCGGGATTGACCATGAAGTACTGGCTCTGGGCCATCGGGTAGTGGGTCACCAGGACCGTCGGGGTGCCGGCGGGCTTGGCCTCGAGTCGCTCGGTCAACCAGGCCAGGTCGGAGTCGGTCCAGTAGCCGAACTCCTGCTGGGTGACCGTCGGGTCGAGCAGCAGGAACTGGATGCCGGCCGCGGTGATCTCCAGATTGAGCTCATGGAGGTGGTTGCGGTACTGGCCGTAGGCGCTGAAGTCCCAGCGGATCTCATGGTTGCCCGGCACATGCCAGAGCTTGTCGCCGTAGCCC